>NZ_JAKZJH010000006.1:0-119354 GCF_031142795.1 Streptococcus sp. IsoGale021 | reverse complement strand
ACAAGAAATTAACTAAAAACTAAAAAGCAGAGACTATTAGCGAACGGAACTCTGATTGTTAGAGTGAGTTAAAACACTTTTGTCCCAAACTCGTCTTGTGTTTTTTAAAAGAAAGAGTATAATTCTATTTAGAAGATTATCTAAATAGAAAGTGTAACTTAAATGTCGAAGAAAACGGATATGCTTGCTTTTATTTTTTTATCTTATAACTTAGCTTGGTTGATTTGGATTGGGCTATGGTTAGCTGATGTCAAGCTTGGCGAGCCTATCGCTCAGGCTGGAACTATTCTTGACATGTGGATGCCAGCTTTTGCTTTTTTTATCTTAAAGAAAAGGAGATTAGCAAACATGAAATTACAGGCTCAATTTTCAACAAATCTCAAAGGATGTTGGCGCTATTATTTATTAGCGCTTTGGTTGCCTGGGGTATTGAGTTTTTTAGGAGCAGGACTGTATTACATCGTCTTTAGCAAACAGTTTAGTCTTGGTTTTGAGATGTTGCGAGAAATGCTGGGAAGAACAGGTAGTCCTCAAAGAAATCTTCCCATACAGATCGTTATTTTTGCACAACTATTTTCAGCTTTGACGTATGCGCCTTTTCTTAATAGTCTGTTTGCTATTGGTGAGGAAATTGGGTGGCGCGGTTATCTTTATCCAGCACTACGCAAGCGTTTTTCAATAGTTCAAGCGCACTTATTAGTTGGACTTATCTGGAGTATTTGGCATCTGCCGATTAATTTGCAGGGATATAATTATGGACTAACTTATTTTGCATATCCTTGGCTGGGATTGCTTGCAATGTTTGTTTTTTGTTTTAGTTTAGGCGTTTTATTAAGTTGGGTGATGGAAAAGACGAATTCTATCTGGGCTCCAGCACTCTTGCACGGTGCTGTTAATGCCATTGTTGGCGTGGGTCTTTTATTTCAATTGCCAACAGAAAAAGCATTAGCCTTGCGTATTCTAGGTCCGACACCCACAGGACTTCTGGCAGTTTTACCTTTCTTGTGTTTAGCGCTAGCCATTTTACAAAAAGAAAAGAGGGAAACTCATGAGTTTTACTAATACCTTCAAGGCCCTATCTCATCCTGTGAGACGAGAGATTTTAGATTTGTTAAAAATGGACAAGATGTCTGCTGGGGAAATAGCAGACCAGTTTGAATTGACAGGAGCCACCATTTCGCACCACCTCAATGTCTTGAAGCAGGCGGATTTGGTTGTGGAAACACGGGAGAAAAACTTTATTTACTATGAACTCAATACGTCTGTGTTGGAGGATATGATGGTGTGGTTAGCAGACTTGAAAGGAAGTAAAAGAGATGAAAATGAATAAAAAAATATTAGGACTAACAACTGTTATGATTCTGTTGCCTGTGCTTGTGGGTTGTTTCTTTTGGGATCGGCTACCAGAAACGATGGCAACGCATTTTGATTTTTCGAATCAAGTAAATGGATTCAGTAGTCGATGGGTAACAGTTTTTGGTATTCCTAGTTTTCTGCTGCTTATACATTGGTTTTGTTTATTTGTGACTAGCAAGGATCCTAAATCTAAGAATATTAGCTTGAAAATGTGGCATCTGGTTTATTGGATTATTCCTTTGACATCTTGTTTAGTCATGACAGCTATTTACGCGCAAGCCTTGGGTTATGCAGTTAATCATGCTCTGATAAATGGTATGTTTTTAGGAGTTCTATTTATTGCTATTGGGAATTACATGCCAAAAACTCGTCGCAATTATACGGTTGGTATACGTTTCCCATGGACTTTGGATAATGATGATAATTGGATAAAGACACATCGTCTGGCTGGTAAAATTTGGGTGATTGGTGGTATTATCATTTTCTTTAATGGTTTCGTTCAGATTGCAGTTACGTTCGTGCTTGTTTTTACTCTAATCATTATGATTATAGTGCCAATGATTTATTCTTACTGGTTATCTAAAAGAATACACTGATTCATTTGCTGTTTAGCTTGAAACTTTTTTAGTCTAATTATCGTTGTGGGAGCGGGACGACAAAATTGAACTCTTTGAGTTGCTGATTTTTGTCTCGCTCCTATTATCTTGTTAAAATACGATTTCTAGAAATATTGAAAAATTTTCTATAATAGGCCGAGAAAATAGAGGGAGAAAAAATGAAATTTTATTCTTATGATTATGTTTTGAGTCAAATCAGCCAGCAAAACTGGGTGACGGTTGGACTTTCTATTTTGTTGTTACTTGTGACAGGTTTTTTTGCTTTTAAGGCTTATCGAAATAAGCGCGATTCGAAATTTCGGGAATTGGCGATTATCTCCATTTTGTCTTTGATTGCTATCGTTCTGATTGGGATTAGTACTTTTCAGACCAATCAAGCCTCTAATAACCAGTTCCAAACTTCTCTTCATTTTATTGAAGTTATTTCAAAAGATTTGGGAGTAGATAAGTCAGAGGTTTATGTCAACACTTCAGCTGCGACGGATGGAGCGATTTTAAAAGTTGGAAAAGATTTTTATCGAGCTATGAGTGGCAGTGAGCCAGATAAGTATTTACTGGAAAAAATTAAATTGCATAAGACAACAGATATCAAATTAGTGGAGGTTAAAAAATGACATTGAATTTTCTTGAAATCTTGATTAAATTAGCTCTGGGACTATTTTCACTCGTGTTTGTTATCAATGTGACAGGAAAAGGAAATCTGGCACCTAATTCCGCGATTGACCAGATTCAAAATTATGTTCTAGGTGGTATTATTGGTGGGGTGATTTATAATAGCTCTATTAACATTCTCCAGTATGCGATCATCCTCATTATGTGGACGATTTTGGTCTTGACTCTAAAATGGCTCAATAACAATGTTCGGGCAGTCAAGCATTTGATTGATGGTAAACCGACTACCCTGATTCAGCACGGGAATTTGAGCCCTGAAGCTTGCTGCTCCGTTGGTCTTTCTGCAGCGGACGTGGCTCTGAAGTTGCGTAGTCAAGGAATTTTTCAACTAAAGCAAGTTAAACGAGCAGTCATGGAACAAAACGGTCAGCTTATTGTCGTACAGGCAGGTGAGGAAAATCCGAAATACCCCATTATCACAGACGGTGTTGCCCAGATTGATATTTTAGAGTCTATTGACAAAACAGAAGAATGGTTAATCGAGAGGCTCGCTAAGGAAGGCTATACTGATATTTCTAATATCTTCATCGCAGAATATGAAAGTGGCAACTTGAGCGTTGTGACGTATTAAGACTATTTTCCTTTTTGAATAGATAAAAGTAAAAGAGAGAAGAAGAGCTTGCTAGGAGTTCTGCAGAAAAATGAAATCAGGATAAAGATACTGCGAAGCTTATGTGAGATAAAAAGGTGAAAAATGAAGCTGCTGTTGAAATTATAGTTTAAAAATAGATAGCATTAAAGATAGTAAAGGAATATTAAAAAATCTTTTTCTAAAACGGCACAAATATAAAAAATAAAGCCCTATCCGACTAGTCCATCCAGATAGAGCTTTTGTTTTTGAGGAAATCAGAGTTTTGTTTGTAATTCTATTATTGTAAGAAGTGTTAATAAAAATCCTTACTATCAGATAGGACAGTAAGAGAATTCAATCAGGGTTAGAACATTGCTGTTAGTACAGTAATAAATCCAAATACAATACCTGGAGCATTTGCAGCAGCAAGTGGTAAATCGCGTTCTTTTTTAAACAAACCATAATAAACCCAAAGGCTACAGTTAATGGCAGCTACCAAAGGTTGGATAAAGTTACCCTTATGTCCAGCTAAATTATCCATAATTTGTGGGATATAAGATACATACATCATGACAGACATGAATGTCGCCGCCCAACCTATCATTTTCATTCGTTTTTCGTTCATTTCTATAACTCCTCATAAAACGTAGTGTAGAGAACTAGAATTCATTTATAACATACTAAGTTCATATAAAACAAGCATCATTCAATATTATTATTTTATACTAATCA
This sequence comes from Streptococcus sp. IsoGale021, assembly GCF_031142795.1. Taxonomy (NCBI): domain Bacteria; kingdom Bacillati; phylum Bacillota; class Bacilli; order Lactobacillales; family Streptococcaceae; genus Streptococcus; species Streptococcus sp. IsoGale021. The sequence goes on along the minus strand of NZ_JAKZJH010000006.1, from coordinate 115,406 downwards.
TAAAATTTAAGCAAGAATAATATACTAATGATTATGAGTACAATGTGAGTCAACTCTATTTTTTATTTAAAAAACTATGTAATATGTTATAATAAAGTGTTATCAAATATGAGGTTTCATTTGCCTTGAAAGGAAAAGCTATGACTGAAAAGAATTTTTATATTACAACGCCAATTTACTATCCAAGCGGTAAGCTCCATATTGGGAGTGCTTATACGACCATTGCTTGCGATGTCCTTGCTCGTTACAAACGTCTCATGGGTTATGATGTTTTTTATTTGACAGGGCTTGATGAGCACGGTCAAAAGATTCAGCAGAAAGCGGAAGAAGCGGGTGTTACTCCTCAGAAATATGTGGACAGGATGGCAAAAGGAGTTAAGGAACTCTGGCAACTGCTGGACATTTCTTATGATAAATTCATCCGCACAACAGATGATTATCATGAAAAAGTAGTAGCAGCTGTTTTTGAACGTCTTCTGGCGCAAGATGATATTTATCTAGGTGAGTATTCTGGTTGGTATTCTGTTTCGGATGAGGAATTCTTTACAGAAAGTCAGTTAGAAGAGGTCTTCCGTGATGAAGACGGTAAAGTTATCGGTGGGATTGCACCATCAGGTCACGAAGTGGAATGGGTTTCAGAAGAATCCTATTTCCTCCGTCTCAACAAATATGCTGATCGATTGGTAGCCTTCTTTAAAGCCCATCCTAACTTTATCCAACCAGATGGTCGGATGAATGAAATCATCAAAAACTTTATCGAGCCAGGCTTGGAAGATTTGGCAGTATCACGGACTTCTTTCACTTGGGGAGTGCCTGTACCGTCCAATCCAAAACACGTGGTGTATGTCTGGATTGATGCTCTGCTCAATTATGCGACAGCTCTGGGCTATGGTCAAGATGCAGATGCCAACTTTGAAAAATTCTGGAATAATGGAACAGTCTTCCACATGGTTGGAAAGGACATCTTGCGTTTCCACTCTATCTACTGGCCAATCATGCTCATGATGCTGGATATGAAATTGCCAGATCGCTTGATTGCCCATGGTTGGTTTGTCATGAAGGACGGTAAGATGTCTAAATCTAAGGGCAATGTCGTCTACCCAGAAATGCTGGTGGAACGCTTTGGGCTGGATCCGCTTCGTTATTACCTCATGCGTAGCCTTCCAGTTGGTTCTGACGGCACTTTCACGCCAGAAGACTACGTGGGTCGTATCAATTTTGAGCTGGCAAATGACCTTGGAAATCTCCTCAACCGTACGGTTGCTATGATTAACAAGTATTTTGACGGTCAAGTGCCGATTTATAAAGAGAATGTGACAGAATTTGATGCGGACTTTGCAGCAGTAGTAGCAGAAAATATCGCAATCTACCACAAACAGATGGATGCCGTGGACTATCCACGAGCCTTGGAAGCAGTGTGGAATATCATTTCTCGTACCAATAAATACATTGATGAGACAGCTCCGTGGGTATTGGCTAAGGATGAAGCTAAACGTGATGACTTAGCAGCGGTTATGGCGCATTTGGCAGCTAGCCTGCGCGTGGTGGCTCACCTCATTCAGCCATTTATGATGACCACATCAAATGCCATCATGGAACAGCTTGGTTTAGGGGCAGATTTTGACCTAGAAAATCTAAATTTAGCAGGACTTCCGACAGGTGTCAAAGTAGTTGCCAAAGGCACGCCAATCTTCCCACGTCTAGATATGGAAGAAGAAATTGCTTATATCAAGGAGCAAATGGAAGCTAATAAGCCAGCCATTGAAAAGGAATGGGAGCCAGAAGAAGTAGAACTCAAACTCAACCGCAAGGAAATCAAGTTTGACGATTTTGACAAAGTAGAACTCCGTGTCGCAGAGGTTAAAGAAGTTTCTAAAGTTGAAGGTTCTGATAAATTGCTTCAATTCCACTTGGATGCGGGAGACGGCGAAGATCGTCAAATTCTGTCTGGGATTGCTAAATACTATCCAAACGAGCAAGAATTGGTTGGCAAGAAAGTCCAAATCGTAGCGAACCTCAAACCACGCAAGATGATGGGACGTATCAGCCAAGGCATGATCCTCTCAGCAGAATATGGTAATCAACTAACTCTGCTCACAGTAGATCAAAATGTACCAAATGGTAGCTTGATTGGGTGAGCCCACAGGAAGATTAGAATTAAAAATGAGCCTGGGACAATAATGTCTCAGCCTCGCTTTGTTTATCGTTCCGGTCAATGGAATAAAAGAAATTGGTAGTCTATTACCTACATCAACGGCTTATCTAAGAATTGTTTCCCCACGTCTGAGGGTCGGATAATTTTCCTAAAAAGTAGTTCACTTCGTCTGAGGCTCGGATAGCCTGCCTGAAAAGAAGTTTGCTCCGTCTGAGGGTCGGACAACCTTCACGAAAATAGATTTACTTCATCCGAGGGTCGGACGACCTATTTGAGTAGTAGTTAAAAAAAGGGAGTGAGACAGGACTCCCTTTTGTAGTATAAAACATGATGATGCACTATTCATCTTTATTTAAAAATGAAAATCTCTCTGTCAGGCTCGCCCAATTTCCCCGCATATCGGTCATAAAAGTGGCTGGATTGGGTGTTTTGAAATCGTCAATCCAAGCTTGGTAACGGATAGAAATGAGAAGTCGTGTTAAGCGGTTCAGCATTTCTTTTTCTTGCTCGGTAAGGGCGTGGGCATTTTGGACGATAGTTAGCACTTTCTTGATACTGTTGGGTTGGAAAAATTCATCAATGGACGTAATTTGAGCGTCTAAAATGAGACCGAAAAAGATATCAAAGAAATCTTTGAGCTCGTCATCGGGAACAGTTTCCACCCATTCTTTTAGAGTTTTATCTGTCTGAATGCTGTCTGGGTTGAGCGTGTCAAGTAAGACAAAGTGCTCATTTTCAATTTGCCAAGAGAAAGTGTCATGCTGGGCAATTCCACCAATGGCTACGCTTTTAACGATGTGAGCTTGTTTAGGCGTTTCCAACATCATCCCGACGATAGAGCCTTGAGGAATGTAGCGTTTGATTTTTGAAGCAATGCTTTGATAACCCTCTGTTTCAATAATCGTATGGTTTAATCCTGGAGCATCAAAACTGTAGATTTGCTTGATTCTATCTTGTAAAGAAGGCTCTACTTGGCTGCTAGCATAAGTCGCTAGATTACCACCTTTGGAATGTCCTGTCAAGATAAAGGTGGCTGTTGGAAATGCCTGCATGACCTTTTGAACGTAGCGCACAGCAGTTTGCTGCGCAGGGACATGCTCCATATAAGTCATGTGAAAATCTTCTTTCCAACCGATAATGGAATCATCCGTTCCGCGAAAAGCAATAACGAAGGTATCCAAATCAATCTTATAAGTCATAGCAGCAAATTGTTTTTGCACATCTAAGTCAATATCATTCACATAACCTAAGAGTTTGATGTTCTTATAGCGTTTGACACTTGCTGCCTGCTGCAAGAGTGCCAAGCGGTGTTTGGTATTCATCATGGAGTTTTCTTGGGGCATATATTGTGGCACATCAGTTAAACGGCTGGCTTTTTGCAGGTCAAGACCGTCCGTGACGATTGTGTCATAGTTTAGATACGTAATCTCGGTCAAAAGCAGAATATCCAGCTCTGTAAAGGGCTGATTGTAGATACTGTCGTATTGTACATCTTCTAAATAGTTAAAAATATTTCCCATAAAGGCTCTCTTTTCTGAAAATCTATTGTTAGTATAGCATATTTTCCCAAGTCTTTGTTATAATAGAGAAAGAAAGCGGAAATGAGGGATAGAATGCACAAGATATTATTAGTAGAAGACGATGCCGTCATTCGCCAACAAGTCAAAAAAATGCTGGAGCAATGGGGATTTGAAGTGGTTGCAGTAGAGGATTTCATGCAGGTTTTGACGATTTTTGCCAAGGAAGAACCACATCTAGTGCTAATGGATATTGGTCTCCCACTTTTTAATGGTTATCATTGGTGCCAAGAAATTCGCAAGATTTCTAAAGTGCCTATTATGTTTTTGTCATCAAGAGACCAAGCAATGGATATTGTCATGGCTATCAATATGGGGGGAGATGACTTTGTCACCAAGCCTTTTGACAACAATGTTCTTCTTGCTAAAGTGCAAGGGCTGTTGCGGCGGTCTTATGAGTTTGGAACGGATCAAAGCTTACTGGAATATCATGGAGTTATTCTCAATCTCAAGTCCATGGATATGGTTTATGAAGGTGAAGTCATTACCTTGACCAAAAATGAATTTCAGATTTTGCGCGTGCTGTTTGAGCATTCTGGCAGTATTGTCGCGCGTGATGACCTGATGAAAGAGCTCTGGAATAGTGATTTTTTCATTGATGACAATACCTTGTCGGTCAATGTGGCACGGTTGCGGAAAAAATTAGAAGAAGTCGGTCTCAAGAATTTCATTGAAACAAAGAAAGGTATAGGCTACGGATTAACCAATGGATCATCAGAATAAGCGTCTATTTTTCAAATATTACTTCCGCTCGCGCCAGTTTTTATTTTTACTGTTACTTATTTTTTGTACACTATTATTTGCTTTTTGTTACCTTTTTGAAGATGAACGAGCAGTCTTACAGTATGTCCTATTGATTTTATTGCTGATTAGTCTGGCGGGTTTTCTATTGGATATTGTCAAGCAGTACCAAAAATTTCGTCATCTTGTCTTTTATGGGGAAGGTCAGGCACAGACACCGATAGAAGCTCTGCTATTTTCCAAAATTGAAACGTTAAAAAATGATAAAAAAGAGTTGAAATTGCAGGAGCAAATAAAGCGAAATGATTTGCTGGATTACTACACGCTCTGGGTGCACCAGATCAAGACGCCGATTGCTGCGAGCAAACTCTTGGTGGAGGATTTACAAGAGCAGACACTGAAAAATCAGTTAGAGCAAGAACTGTTTAAGATTGATTCTTATACAAACTTAGTCTTGCAATACCTGCGGTTGGAAAGTTTTCATGATGATTTAGTCGTGAAAAGAGAAAATATAGAAGACTTGGTCAAAGATGTTGTCAAAAAGTATGCCATTTTCTTTATTCAGCAAGGTCTTCGTCTAAATTTGCATGATTTGAATCACACCATTATCACAGATAAGAAGTGGTTTGTCGTCATTTTAGAGCAGGTGCTCTCAAACAGTCTCAAATACACTAGCCAAGGTGGTATTGAAATTTTCTTTAAGGAAGATACCTTGTATATGAAAGATACTGGTTTGGGGATTCAAAATTCCGATCTTCTCCGTGTATTCGAGCGTGGCTTTTCCGGCTACAATGGGCGTCTAACGCACCAGTCATCCGGTTTGGGACTCTATTTATCTAAGAAAATTGCGGATGAACTGGGGCATGAGTTGCATTTGCAGTCGGTGGTTGGTGAGGGCACAACCGTTATGATTACTTTTAAAGAAAAGAAATTATTGTTTGAATAAATGCAATCTTACAAAATTGTAAGGTTAGCCTCTAAAAATGAAAGGTTATGTTATGGTAGCAGCCTTTCTTTTTTTGTATCATAAGTTTAGAAAATGAATGATGTTTAACAGAGGAGACAGTCATGAAAACAAAAGGATTGAACGCTTTTCAGCTCAAGCTCTTAATGGCTTTTTTAATGGTCTTTGATCACCTTGAAAAAATACCAGGCTTACTGTCAGGTGAATGGGCGAGCATTTTTCATGCTTTAACACGCTGTGTGGCGGTTTGGTTTGCATTTGCAGCGGTAGAAGGCTTCTTATATACTCGAAGTCGTCTGCTTTATAATATGCGCCTCTTTTTCTGGTCAGCTATCATGTTTGTCGGAAATACGATTCTCAATTTGCTGTTTCAGTCTAAAGGAGTTCAGATATATAATAATATTTTCTTAACCTTGGCTTGCGGTGTACTTGTCCTCAATATCTTTTTTGGCATAAACCAAACGAGCAAGCCAGTTGACATTAAACGCCAGCCCATTCGCTTTATCTTAGGCATTGTTGTTTGCTTGCTTGCTGGTTTTGTGACAGAAGGTGGTATGGTCATTATTCCATTTATGTTGATTACCTATACTTGCAGAGAAAAGAAAAACCTACGCAATCTTCTGTATGGTATTTTAACGGTTGTCCTATTTTGTATGAGCATTCAGATTTATCCGTTATGGAGTGACACGCTGTTAATGATGTTTTATAATTCCGATTGGCTTTTTATCACGGTATTGCCTTTCATTTCACTTTATAATGGTGAGCGCGGTCCTGCGACCAAATGGAGCAAGTATTTCTTTTATATCTTTTATCCAGCACATTTATGGTTGATTACATGTATCGCTTACCTCGTACACAAGTAGATGAAAAATTGGACGATGATGAATTGGCTGCAATGGGAAGATTGGAAAAAGAAAGCTGAGGATAAATATGGTAAAATTTTATTGAAACAAGACAAGCAATTGCTTCAACCAAGTGTTAAAAGATATTGAAAAAGCGCAATTTGGCTATGAAGTGAGTCAATCAGCGCAACAGTTATATTTTGGATTTTAAAAGGAGAAAATGATGACACTATTAGACGTACAACACGTGAAGAAAATTTACAAAACCCGCTTTCAAGGCAACCAAGTAGAAGCACTGAAAGACATTCATTTTACAGTAGATGAAGGCGATTATGTCGCTATCATGGGTGAGTCGGGCTCTGGGAAATCCACTCTGCTCAACATTCTTGCCATGCTGGATAAGCCAACTGAAGGACGCGTCTTTCTCAATGGTACGGACACCGCCACAATCAAAAACAGTCAGGCTTCGAGTTTCCGTCGGGAAAAATTAGGCTTCGTTTTTCAAGATTTCAATCTGTTAGACACGCTCTCGGTCAAGGACAATATTCTATTGCCGCTCGTTCTGTCACGCCGCCCGATCACAGAAATGATGCAAAAGCTAGTCACGACTTGTAATGAACTAGGAATTAACCAATTGCAGGAAAAGTTTCCCTATGAAATTTCAGGCGGTCAAAAGCAACGGGTGGCAGTAGCGCGTGCTATTATCACCAATCCAGAAATTCTGCTAGCAGACGAGCCGACAGGTGCGCTCGACTCTAAGTCTTCGGCGGCGCTTTTAGATGTCTTTGATGACATCAATGATCGTGGACAAACCATTCTCATGGTAACGCACTCTACTTCGGCGGCAAGCCGTGCCAAGCGCGTACTATTTATCAAGGACGGCATTTTGTATAATCAAATCTTTCGAGGAGATAAGACGGAGCGGCAGATGTTCCAAGAAATTTCAGATACCTTAACGGTTATGGCAAGTGAGGTGAGTGGTTATGTTCAAACTAACGAATAAATTAGCAGTCTCAAACCTGATAAAAAATCGCAGTCTGTATTATCCATTTGCTCTAGCAACGATTGTGGCAACAGCGATTTTATATAGTTTTGTATCGCTCGCTTACAGTCCAAATCTGGAAGCCAGCTATGGTGGCTCGGCGGCTCGTATGACCCTGCAATTTGGGATTTGGGTTGTTCAAATTGCAGTTCTTATCCTCATCACCTATGCCAATAGTTTTGTCATGAAGAATCGCTCACGGGAGCTTGGTTTGTACAGTATCTTAGGAATGGAGAAGCGGCACATGCTGCTGATGACTTTCTTTGAAATGTTTTACTTTTTCTTAGTGACTGTCGGACTTGGGATTGGCTTGGGTTTTCTTTTAGACAAATTGCTTTTTGCAGTTTTACTGAAATTTATGGGAATGAAAGTAGTGATTGCCTCAACTTTCCAATGGTCGAATATCTTCACCGTTTTAGCTAGTCTGGGCGTGGCTTTTGCGCTGATTCTCTTTTTAAATTCTACGCGCCTGCTTCGTTACAGCTCGCTTCATTTGATGAGAGAAAAGAAGGCTGGGGAGAAAAAAGGACGATTTCTTGGCTTACAGACACTTGTGGGGTTAGGATTTCTGGCTGCGGCTTATTATATCGCACTCACAGTTGAGAAACCAGTTGCTGCGATTTTGAATTTTTTTATCGCAGTTCTCATGGTCGTTTTAGCAACCTACCTCCTCTTTAACGCTGGAACGATTACGCTTTTGCAATTTTTAAAGAAAAGAAAGCAGTACTATTATAAAACGCAGAATTTTATTTCTGTTTCTAATTTGATTTCTCGTATGCGTAAGAATGCTGCAGGCTTAGCTACGATTTCAATCCTTTCAACTATGCTGCTGGTAACTCTGGTTGGCTCTATTAATATCTATGTGGGTGGGAAAGACTATCTGACAACTTTGTATCCAAAGGATTATAATATCATGGTTACAAGCGCAAAGACGGATAAAAATGCAGCTATTTTACAAGCAGTCAAAGAAGTAGCACGAGGAAAAGGCTTGACAGATGCCAAGTATGAAGATTATAGTTATCAAATCTCTTCTATTTCAAAAATTAATGGCAATCAGCTAACGATTCCTGAAAATACAGCCAGATTAAATGTAGAAGAAGCTCAAAAATCAATGGCTACTTTCCTTGTCATCAGTCGTCAAGAGTACGAAAAAATGACAGGAAAAACCGTTGATTTAGCTGATAATGAAGCACTTCTATATGCAAAAAATCTTCAAATCAATCAAAAGCAAGTTCTTACCATCAATGGAAAATCGTGGAATATCAAAGAGCATTTGAAAACGGATTTTGCACATGGTAAGATTGTCAATACATCTGGTATGGTATCAGAAAAAGGCATGTACATGGTTGTCAATCAACCAAGCCAAGTCGGTCTGAAATCTTTCTATACTTACTACATCGGTATCCAATCTTCCAATAAACAGGTTGATCTCCAAGAAAGTATTTTCAATGCTCTTCAGCAACAAGGTCAGGAAAGTGGCAATATCAGTCTTTCTGAGCGTTACCACATTGAAAAAGAATATCAGGGTGTGATTGGGACTCTTCTATTTATCGGAATTTTCCTTTCTACGATTTTCCTGCTTGGGACAGTTCTTGTGATTTATTACAAACAAATTTCAGAAGGTTATGAAGATCGTGAAGGATTTATCATTTTGCAGAAAGTCGGACTGGATGAGAAGCAAACGAAAGCAACGATTCGCAAACAAATTTTAACAGTTTTCTTCTTACCACTTATCTTTGCCTTTCTTCATATCGCTGTTGCTTTTCATATGTTGCAGCTGATTGTAGCTCTCTTAGGTGCAACAAATGTGCCGTTACTCATTCAAACAACAATAGCCACTTGCGGTGTCTTCCTCTTAGTTTACATCTTAGTGTTTGTGATAACCTCCAGAAGCTACCAAAAGATTGTAGCACGATAAGTATTTTGAACCATTCGTCTTTTGGCGAGTGGTTTTTATCTTGTAAATCTGACTTCTTATCTAGTTAGTAGAACCTCTTATCCAAAAGTGCGAGATTTTTTTAAAAGTGAGGAGTATGATAAGTTCGTAAAATAAATTATTGGAGGAACGTTATGCTACTAGAAACACGCCATCTTAGCAAAGTCTATGATAATAAGCAAGCTGTGAATGATTTGAATCTTCAGATTGAAACAGGAAGTTTTACCGCTATTTTAGGACCAAATGGTGCTGGAAAGTCTACAACGATTCAAATGTTGACAGGGCTTTTGCAACCTACGGCAGGAGAGATACTGTATGATAACCCTATTAAATTAGGTGTTGTTTTCCAAAACAGTGTTTTAGATGATATGCTAACGGTGCAAGAAAATTTAGAAATCAGAGCAGGTCAATATAAGGATATTGATAAAGAAAAAGTTGATAACTTAGTGAATCAATTGGGATTGCAAAATTTCTCAACGCAATTATATGGGACTTTATCAGGTGGACAAAAACGACGAGTGGATATTGCCCGTGCTCTGCTGAATAGCCCAGATATTCTCTTTCTTGATGAACCAACTACGGGTTTAGATATTCAAACTAGGAAAGCCATTTGGGAGCTGATTCACCAGTTGCAAATAAAAGAGAAGATGACGGTTATCTTAACCACTCATTATTTAGATGAAGCAGATGATGCAGATATGATTTATATTGTGGATCACGGTCAAGTGATTGCTAAAGGATCTGCTAATCGGATTAAAGAGCAGTATGCTCAGAATTTTCTCAAGGTATTCGTGACCGATACTGCTGATTTTAAAGAAATTTTGAAGGAAGAGATTCCTTTTGAGGAAGTAAGAGTGAATGAACTGTTGATTCACCCAGAAACGACAGAAAAGGCTTTAGAGATTCTAACGTGTGGTCGCTCTTTTATTCGACAATTTGAATTTCGACCAGGAACAATGGACGATGCTTTTATGGCGTTGACAGGAAGAGAGGTACGTTAAAATGATAATGCTCATTAAAAGAAATTTTTTACTATATTTTCGTAATCGTAGTGGGGTTCTTTTCTCCCTTCTTGGGGCAATGATTTCCTTTATTTTGTACTTGGTCTTTTTGAAAGCAAATATCAAGACCTCTTGGAGTCAAGTCCCTCACACTAATCAGTTATTGGATTCATGGTTGATTGGTGGAACGCTTGCCATTACAGGATTAACCACAACCTTTTCTAGTTTTTCCCAACTAGCGAAAGATAGAGAAAATAACGTAACACGAGACCTAGTTCTGACAGATTTGGGACGCTGGGGCTTGTCTATCAGTTACCTTCTGAGTACTGCCATCATTGGATTTTTGATGCAAATCATTATGTTTGCTGTCATGGAAGGTTACTTTATCTGGGACGATCAGATTATCTTTGATTGGACTTTGCTTCCTCAGGTTCTCCTTATTATGGTGCTCAATGCACTCTTATGCTCGATTTTCAATGGTATTCTTGTGAATCGCTTCAAATCAGTAGATACGCTTGGAAAGCTAGCAACGATTATCGGAGCTGCCTCTGGTTTCTTAGTTGGGACCTATATTCCAATAGGGGTTCTTCCGTCATTTGCTCAAACGATAATGAAATGTACTCCCTCCACATATATTGCTTCTCTCTTTAGACAAGTAATGATGAAAGATAGCTTAGCTACTGCTTTTCATCATAATACAGCAGCGCAAGATTATTTTGAAAAGATGATGGGCATTCAATTAAAGTGGGAATCTATATTGACAATGAAAGAAACATACTATATAGTTGTAGTAGTTTTAGTTGCCTTGCTTGTCATTTGGACAATCCAACAGTTTGCTACCAATCGGTGGACTAAAACTGCTTAAATTGATAGAAAGTTAGAGAAATTTTTTGCAGACTAAATTCAAAATGAATCCAACCATTCCTTCAAATGATCCACTTGTTGTGATTCAAGCGGACGAGTTAGAAGCTGAAGCCAAAGAAATTTTTGAATATTTACATCAGTACAAGTCGTCTTATGTGAATGCTATTCCCATTAAAACAGATGATAAAATTGTTATGGTAAAGACGGATCAGATTATTTTGGCAGACATCAATCAGACAACATTGATGGTGTATTGTGTGGATGGTATCTATGCGACGACCGAAACACTCACACATTTTCAAAGTCGAGTTAATCGTAAAAACTTTATTCAAATTTCAAAACACGCTGTCATCAATATTGACCATTTGTTATCATTATCGGATAGCTTTTCAGGAAATATGACGGCTAGATTGACAAACAAAATTAAGTCAAGTGTCAGTCGAAAATACGTCAGATTGTTGATGGATTATCTCGGTTTGTAGAAAGGAACAAACATGAAAAAAATTGTAGTGTCTATGTTAGAAGGCCTGCGTACGGGTTCTTTAGCGTATTTACTTGTTTTGGCTTTTCGAATTCAAGAATCACCTGTTACGACTTCTAACATTCTCAGTATTTTGATAATGAGTGCTTTGATTGGCTTGTTTTCCTTGCTGTTTGAAATTGAACGTTTTTCTTATTTAGTGCAGTTGACGATTCATTTTTTTCTTACTTTAATGGTGGTTAGTGTCATGATGGTCTATAATGGTTGGGCTTTTAATTTGGCACGGACTGAATTTTGGTTGGATTTTATTGTTATCTACATTTTAATTTGGCTGTTCGTTCGTTTAGACATTTATCTAAAAACAAAGAAAATCAATGAATCACTTGTAAAATTAAGAAGAAACCATACAAAAGAATAGCTTAGGTCTTGTAGTTATATCCAGAGGGCTGGGACACATTTGTCCAAGCCTTTTTTCTTACAAAAATGTAAGATTATATGCATCAAATGAAAGGTTATGTTATGGTAGCTTTGTCAAGAGTTTTGTATTATATAAGTGTAAAGAAAAATAACGGAGAAGCATCATGAAAACAATTTTATTTCACAAAAAATCAATGCCAAAAACTGCAAAAATTTCCAAAGAAGAAATTGAAAAGACAAAAATTGGCTGCGCTTCTAGTCAATACTATTTCTGGTTGCAGTATAGTCATTAAAAGATTGGATAAATTAAAAAATCATGTTCATCAATCTTACAAAAATGTAAGATAAAAGTGAAAAATGAAAGGTTAAAGTATGGAAAGTTGCTTTTCTTTTCAGTATGATAGATGTATAAGAATTTGTTAGGAGAAAATGATGACACTATTAGACGTACAACATGTGAAGAAAATTTACAAAACCCGCTTTCAAGGCAATCAAGTGGAAGCACTGAAAGATATTCATTTTACAGTAGATGAGGGCGATTATGTCGCTATCATGGGGGAATCTGGCTCTGGGAAATCCACTTTGCTCAACATTCTAGCCATGCTGGATAAGCCAACTGAAGGACGTGTTTTTCTCAATGGTACGGACACCGCCACAATCAAAAACAGTCAGGCTTCGAGTTTCCGTCGGGAAAAATTAGGCTTCGTTTTTCAAGATTTCAATCTGTTAGACACGCTCTCGGTCAAGGATAATATTCTATTGCCGCTCGTTCTGTCACGCCGCCCGATCACAGAAATGATGCAAAAGCTGGTTACGACTTGTAATGAACTGGGGATTAACCAATTGCAGGAAAAGTTTCCCTATGAAATTTCAGGTGGTCAAAAACAACGGGTGGCAGTAGCACGTGCAATTATCAGTAATCCAGAAATTCTGTTAGCAGATGAACCAACTGGAGCGTTGGATTCCAAATCGTCTGCGGCGCTTTTAGATGTCTTTGATGACATCAATGATCGGGGTCAAACGATACTTATGGTGACGCACTCGACTTCGGCGGCAAGCCGTGCTAAGCGGGTACTTTTCATTAAGGATGGCATTTTGTATAATCAAATCTTTCGAGGAGATAAGACGGAGCGGCAGATGTTCCAAGAGATTTCTGATACCTTAACGGTCATGGCGAGCGAGGTGAATCAAGGTGCTTAGATTAGCGGGAAAATTAGCGATTTCTAACCTAGTAAAAAATCGCAGATTGTACTATCCATTTGCTTTGGCAACTTGTTTAGTCGTTGCTATTTCATATATTTTTAATTCCTTAACCTTTAATCCTCATTTACAAAAAATGCAGGGGGCAAGTTCTATTTCATTTGTCTTGGCTCTTGGAGTGATTATTGTGACGATTGCTGCAGCGATTATCGTTTTTTATGCTAATAGCTTCGTCATGAAAAACCGTTCGAAAGAGCTAGGCCTTTATGGAATGTTAGGACTTAACAAACGTCATCTTTTTACTATGGTTTTCATTGAACTCTTGATTCTAGGTTTGACGACTGTAGCCATTGGTTTAGGATTCGGTATCATATTTGACAAATTAATTTATGCTTTTTTATTGAAATTGATGGGGTTTAAAGTTGTCTTGGTTTCTACTTTCCAATTGCCTGTTTTGATTTTTGTTGTTGTCATCTATGGCGTTATTTTTGCGGGCTTGGTGCTTGTCAACGGTTTGAGGATTCTACGTTTTAATGCTTTGCAATTGGCCAAGGAAAAGAATAGCGGTGAAAGAAAAGGACGATTTCTTCTGATTCAAACGATTATTGGATCGATTTCTTTAGGCTATGCTTATTACCTAGCTCTGAGTGTCAAAAATCCATTGACAGCAATTGGTATATTTTTTATAGCTGTTCTCTTTGTTATTTTAGGGACTTATCTGCTGTTCAATGCAGGAGTTACGGTATTTTTACGGTTGCTTCAGAAAAATAAACGGTATTATTATCAACCTAATAATATGATTTCTGTGTCCAATTTGATTTTTCGGATGAAGAAAAATGCGGTTGGCTTAGCAACGATTTCGATTTTGTCAACCATGGTCTTAGTCACCTTAGCTGGTGGTATTAACATCTACGCAGGTGCTGATTATCTGAAAACAGTGATGTACCCTCAAGACTATACTATAAAGGGAAGTGAAGTATCAGCTGCCCAATTGGAACAAGCACTGACAGAGTTTGCAAATGAAAATCATCTAAAAGTTACTAAGAAAAGCGCCTATCAATATTATTCGATGGGAATTAAAAAACAAGACGGTAATCAGCTTGATATTTATCCAAAAGGTGAAACACGAGTTTCTCCACAAGCTTACATTCTTCTATTTTCAGTTGCTGATTATCAAAAGATGACTGGCAAAACGTTGGACTTGAAAGACAATGAGACAGCAATCTTTGCAAAAGGAATGTCTATTAAACAAGATCAACCTCTTAAACTGATTGGACAAGAATTGACAGTGAAAGAACTTTTAACAGAGGACTTTGTTCTTGGAAATGTCGTAGATCAGTATAATATCATTGTGCCGCAGTCTCTTTTTATGGTTGTCAATGATCCACAAAAGATAGTAGATGCACAAAAGGAGCACTACACAATTAATACAGAGTTATATGGCAGCTTGAATATCAGGGCTTCTAATAAGAAAAAGGGCGATTTGGATACAGCTTACCAGAAGAAGCTGAAACAGTTCAATACGACGCTCCCCGATAATGCCGGTGTGTATGGTTATACAAGAATCCAAGGTGTGCAGGAAATCATGAGCATGCTCGGCGGAGTTTTCTTTATTGGTATTTTCCTTTCAATTGTCTTTATGCTGGGAACGGTTTTGGTAATCTACTACAAACAGATTTCAGAAGGGTATGAAGACCGAGACCGCTTTGTAATTTTACAAAAGGTAGGACTGGATGAAAAGCAGACCAAGCGAACCATTCGCAAGCAAATTCTGACGGTGTTCTTCTTGCCACTCATCTTTGCCTTTGTTCATCTGGCTTTTGCTTATCATATGCTGAGCCTCATGCTGAAAGTTCTGGGTGTCTTAAATGCTACATTGATGTTGGAAGTTACACTTGGCGTTTGTGCTGTTTTCTTTATCGTTTATGTACTTGTCTTTCTCATCACATCACGCAGTTATCGTAGAATTGTGTCGATGTAAGTTAGTGATAAGTATAGATAATCGCGAAAAGGAGTAGGACTATTCTTGCTCCTTTTTCAATTTATTTAACAAAAAAGAGGGACGTTTGATTCCTTTTTGATTGCTTTTATGGTAGAATAATTCAATCTAATAAATTGGAGTTTAGGATGAATATTTTTCGTAAAAAAGATGTCAGTCGAGATCGGACTGGCATGCGTCGTCATTTACGGTTGTTGGATTTGATTTTGTTAGGAATTGGCGCTATGGTGGGAACGGGGATTTTCACGATTACCGGAACGGCGGCTGCAACTCTAGCTGGTCCAGCTTTGGTGATTTCGATTATTATTTCTGCTCTTTGCGTGAGTATGTCTGCTTTCTTTTATGCAGAATTTGCATCAAGAATTCCTGCAAATGGTGGTGCTTATAGCTATCTCTATGCTGTTCTTGGTGAGTTTCCAGCTTGGATAGCAGGTTGGCTGACCATTATGGAATTTATGACGGCTGTATCTAGTGTTGCCTCTGGTTGGGCTTCCTATTTGAAAGGCTTGCTGAATGGATTTGGTTTGAGTATGCCAAGAGCGCTCAATGGAACCTTCAATCCTCAGGCAGGAACTTATGTAGACTTACTGCCGATTCTTGTTTTGGTATTTGTGACAGGCGTGGTTTTATTAAATTCTAAAGCAGCCCTGCGATTTAATTCCGCTTTGGTTATCTTGAAGTTTTCGGCGCTGGCCCTTTTTATCCTTGTAGGGATTTTCTTTATTAAGCCTGAAAATTGGTCTCATTTTGCTCCGTTTGGCTTTGGTAAACTCTATGGTGGCAATATTGGAATTATGGCTGGCGCCTCTCTGATGTTCTTTGCCTTTTTGGGTTTTGAGTCTATTTCTATGGCAGTGGACGAGATTAAGGAGCCACAAAAAAATGTTCCACGAGGAATTGTGCTATCTTTGTCCATTGTAACGGTACTTTATATATTGGTGACACTGGTTCTGACAGGGATTGTCCACTACAGCAAGCTAGATGTGGCAGATGCTGTCGCGTTTGCGCTTCGCAGTGCGGGGCTTAGCTGGGCAGCTAATTATGTGTCAGTGGTGGCTATTTTGACTTTGATTACTGTCTGCATTTCCATGACTTATGCTCTGTCGCGCATGATTTACAGCATTGCGCGTGACGGTTTGTTGCCAAAGTCTTTTAGAAAATTAACCGCTACCAGTCGTGTACCGAAAAATGCTACGATTTTGGTAGGAATAGCTGCAGCAGTTTGTGCGGGGATTTTTCCGCTAGCCAGTATCGCATCCTTTCTAAATATCTGCACCTTGGCTTATCTGATTTTGTTAGCAGTGGCTATTTTGAAGTTGCGCAAGGATAAAGGACTTCCTCAAGCAGGGGAGTTTAAAACTCCATTTGTACCTCTGACGCCGATCTTATCCATTATTATCTGCCTGTCTTTCATGACCCAATATGGCTCTGACACTTGGTTGGCATTTGGGCTTGCCTTACTAGTCGGAACAATTATCTATTTTATCTATGGCTACCAACATTCGGAAATCAATTGATGAGTTTACCTTACAAAAATGTAAGAAATAATTGTAAATTGTAAGATAGAGCTAAGGCAATTGGCTCTATTTTTCCATTTATGGGAAACGAGAAAGAGGCTAAAGCTTATCGTACAATGCTACATCAGGCATTGACGAAGGAAACTTACAAGAGAGTAATTGTGGATTTTGAGAATAATAGCGGTGGCAATATGTATCCTATGATTGGTGGATTAGCTGCTATTTTGCCTAATGGAACTCTCTTTCAATTTGAATATACAAATGGGCAAAAAATAGGTACTACTTTATCACAAATATTGGCAAGCAAGCAGACAGAAGAAAAGAATAGTTCTAAAACAATTCCTATAGCAATTCTAGTTAATGGTAATACAGCTAGCTCTGGTGAAATGACGACATTAGCTTTCAAAGGCTTACCAAACGTTAAAATTTTTGGCAAGCCAACAGCTGGCTATACAACAGGAAATATGGTTTATTCTCTTTATGACGGGGCAACAATTCAGCTGACAGTCTCTCGGATTATTGACCGAAAGGGTAATCGTTATGAAAATACTCCAATCGAACCAGATATTGCTACAACCACACCATTGAATGATGCTAGAACTTGGTTACTAGAGCAAATATCGAAATAATCTCTAAATAGTGATTACCGCTGTTTTTTGCTATAATAGAAAGAAAAAGAGGTGCGAATATGATACGATCTGCAGAACTTTCAGATGCAGCGGCTATTCAGGAAATCAATGCAATTGCTCTCGGTTATGATTTTGGCTTGATAGAAACTCGTCAGAAACTATCAGAGCTATTGGATAGGTCTGATCATTTTATCTTGGTAGCTGAAAATGCAGCAGGTCAAATTGTCGGCTGTGCCCACGCAGCTAGCTATGATTGCTTATATTTTCCGTCTTTGCTCAATTTGCTGGCTTTGACTGTTGCTCCATATTTTCAAGGGCAGGGATATGGCAAAGCTTTGATGCAGGCTATTCGTGAAGAGGGCGTGGCAGCTGGTTACACAGGTATTCGAATAAACTCTGGTATTTCACGAATGAAGGCTCATGAGTTTTATCGAAAATTGGGTTGTGAGGAAAAAGCTGATCAGAAACGTTTTTATTGGGAATTTTGAGAAATGATATCTACGAAGATTGAACCATTAAGGCAAAGTAATGCAGAAGAAATTGCTAATAATTGGCATTACGAAGGAATCTATGCTTTTTATGATATGCAAGCAGATTCTGAGGATTATGAAGAAATTTTATCTCCTGAAGCGCGTGGTGATCACTATTATCAGGTTCTCAAAAATGATGAATTATATGGCTTTTTTTGCCTTTTTCCAATTGACAAAGACAAGCAGGAACTGGGTTTAGGTATGAAGCCAGAGTATTGTGGCAAAGGTCAAGGCAAAGATTTTTTACAAACGATTTTACGGTTTATCGAGGAAAATCTTTCAGCAAAAATCCTGACTCTCTCAGTTGCAGATTTTAATCAAAGAGCTCAAAGGCTCTATCTCAATTGTGGTTTCAACGTGATTGGACGGCAGCCTCAGGCGAGTAATGGTGATATCTACCTTTTTGTCAAAATGGAAAAGGAGTTGAAATGAGAGTTGCGGTTATCCAAGGAACCACTCGAAGAAATATGAATTCGTTGCTATTTGAATCTGTAAAAAAAGCAGTCCAATCGTCTGACGAAGTGCTGAATTTTGGTATTTTCGAGGAGGAGAACGAGCAGTATTCTTATGTTGAGATAGCGATGATGATTAGTCTCTTAATAGAAAGTGGAGCAGTGTGTTGTAACAGGTTGCTCTTCTGGTCAAGGTATGATGCTTGCCTGTAATAGTTTACCAGGTCTTTTGTGTGGCTATATAGAGACCCCACAAGATGTTTTCCTCTTTGGACGAATCAATGGAGGAAATGTTGCTTCCCTGCCATTAGGGTTGAATTTTGGTTGGCAAGGAGAATTGAACCTGCAATATACATTGGATAAATTATTTGATGGTGAGTTTGGTATGGGCTATCCTGAAAATGAAGCGGAAAGAAAAAGGTTGGAAGCAAGTGCCCTAAAGGATTTGAACCGTTTAACGAAACGCAATTGGGAAGAATTAGTAGAACAACTTCCAACTGATACTTTCACTAAATTGTTGCAAAGAAAGATAGTGATGAATGCTATTATAACGAATGGAACCAATGAAGAGTTCATCCGTTTGCTGAAAGCAAAAATAGGTATAAAGTGAAATGAAAAAGCGGAGGTACTAAGTAGATGTCCCTACACATTTCATTATCTTTGCAATTTTGACTGTTTATGGTAAAAATTGAGCTTGACATTATAACGTCATTTTAAAACAAGACAAGACTGGGATTTCCAGTCTTGTCTTGTTTTATGCTAATGTTGTAATATTGACTGCTTGAAGACCGCGCTGACCTTCTTCAATGTTAAACATTACTTTGTCACCTTCATTCAGTGATTTGAATCCGTCGGATTGAATCGCTGAAAAGTGAGCAAAAACGTCTGGTCCGTTTTCTTGTGAAATAAAGCCGAAACCTTTTTCAGCATTGAACCATTTTACTGTACCTTGTGTCATACATCTTACTTCCTTTCTCTAAAATGTTGCGTAAAAAATAGAAAAAGTAAAGATGAAAAACAAAAATACTCACTCAAAATTCATTTACTCTTGCTAGTCTAACAGAAGAAAGAATAAAAAGCAAGGAAAAGCCAGCGATTGGCAATATATTTTGCTATACTAGTAATATGAAAAGCAGAAAGAGGTATATCATGACATTTGAAGAAATTTTACCGGGTTTGAAAGCCAAAAAGAAATATGTCCGCATAGGCTGGGGCGGTGCTGAGAATTATGTCCAGCTTTTTGACAGTATTGAGCAGAACGGAGTGGCGCTTGAAGTGACTCCGTACTTTCTCATCAACGTGTCAGGCGAGGGAGAAGGCTTTTCCATGTGGAGTCCGACTCCTTGTGATGTCTTAGCAGATGACTGGGTGGAAGTTCATGACTAAGACAGTATTGGTGACGGGAGTCAGTTCAGGGATTGGACGAGCACAGGCACGGCTCTTTTTGGAAAATGGCTGGCACGTCTATGGTGTAGACCAGTCTAAAAAACCAAACCTGACAGGAGATTTTCATTTTCTTCAACAAGATTTAACGCTGGCGCTTCAGTCAGTTTTTGACTGGTGTCCCCAGATAGATGTCCTCTGTAATACAGCTGGAGTGCTGGATGACTACAAGCCCTTACTGGAGCAGACTGCTCAGGAGATCCAAGAAATTTTCGAGATTAACTATGTAACACCAGTAGAGCTAACTCGTTATTATCTGACGCAGATGCTGAAGAAACAATCAGGCATCATCATCAATATGTGCTCAATTGCATCTAGCTTAGCTGGCGGTGGTGGTCATGCTTACACTTCTTCCAAGCATGCTCTGGCAGGATTTACCAAGCAGTTGGCACTGGATTATGCGGAGCAGGGAGTGCAGGTTTTTGGGATTGCACCGGGCGCAGTTAAAACAAGTATGACAGCAACGGACTTTGAGCTGGGAGGCTTAGCCCAATGGGTAGCAGACGAAACTCCCATCAAGCGTTGGATAGAACCAGAAGAAGTTGCCGAGTTGACCCTCTTTCTCGCCTCGGGAAAAGCTCAGTCCATGCAGGGAGAGATTGTCAAGATTGACGGTGGCTGGAGTTTGAAGTGAGGTAGCAAGTAGAATGAAAGCAACGACCATTGAGCCAAGACTGCAGAATTCTTTCCAACATTGGCAAAAGAATATGGTGAGATATGGTTTGAAGGCGAAGCTAGGGCAGTTTTATACAAATGAAGACGAGACCGCCATTTTGTACGAACAGGGAGATTTTCTCTTTTTGGCTGGACGGGCAGATATGGCGTTACTGGCTGATTATAGAGACATCTGTGAGCCAGACTACCGAATTCTCATAACAGAAGAGGTTTCTTGGCAGGCCTGCTTATCCTCTTGTCCAGCCTTATCTACCTTTACCCGCTATGCTTTTAAAGATGAGGCAGATTTTGATGATAAGGTATTGAAAAACATTGTGGAGCAGCTATCGAAGCAGCTCGTTATTGAGGTAATCAATTCAAAAACCTATCAAGAACTAGCTCAGGAAGAATGGTCTCAGGATTTGCAGGGGAATTTTGCAACTTTTAAAGACTTTCAAGAAGCCGGAGTTCTTGGTTTTGTGATCCGAAAGGGTGAGGAAATCGTCGCTGGGGTCTCGACAGCACTTGTTTACCAAAAAGCCATTGAAATCGAGATTGCAACGAAACCGGTTTATCAACAGCAGGGCTTAGCTGCTGTACTTGGGGCGAAGATGATTTTGGAATCCCTGCAGCGTAGCGTTTTTCCGCTCTGGGACGCCCATAATGAAGCCTCAAAGAAAATAGCTGAAAAGCTAGGTTATCAATGCTTAGGAGCTTACCCAGCTTATGAGTTAAAATTACAGATAGGAGAAACCATGACCCCAGAACAATTATGGAATGAATACAAAACAATCAACCCCGCAATCGGCGACAAAATAGACGCCTGGGCATTTGGTGTAGAGCCAGATCAGTTGGCGGATTTAGTTTTGAAAGGAGAGAAGACCGCGACGACTTCTGCCTATGACCTCTATGCAGTGGACGGCGAACCATTGCCTCGGTCAGGGAGTTTTGATGTCGTCCTAGACAGCCAGGATCAAGCTGTTTGTATCATCGAAATCACCAAAGTAACGGTTGTTCCTTTTAAGCAAGTCTCTGCAGAGCACGCTTTTAAAGAAGGAGAGGGTGATAAATCTTTGACTTACTGGCGGCAGGTGCATGAGGAATTCTTCACGGAATGGATGGCTGAAGCCGGCCTCTCCTTCTCAGAGGAGACAGGTGTAGTCTTAGAGGAGTTTCGTAAGGTTTATCCGCTATGAAACAAACATATATATGTGTCATGGAGAGAATCTTAACAAATGACACAAAAAGTGATATAATAAAGTAAATTTACTTTGATAAAAGGAACTATTATGACAAACTATGCAATTATTTTAGCAGCTGGAAAAGGCACTCGCATGAAATCAGATTTACCAAAAGTGCTTCACAAAGTTGCTGGAATTTCAATGTTAGAACATGTATTTAGAAGTGTTGCTGCTATCGCACCTGAAAAGACTGTGACAGTAGTTGGACATAAGGCAGAGCTGGTGGAGCAGGTATTGGCAGGGCAGACAGAGTTTGTTCGTCAAACGGAGCAATTAGGAACCGGTCATGCTGTGATGATGGCAGAGCCTGTGCTGGAAGGTTTGGCAGGGCAAACATTAGTCATTGCAGGAGACACTCCTTTAATCACAGGTGAAAGCTTGAAAAATCTGATTGATTTTCATGTCAACCACAAGAATGTTGCAACGATTTTGACAGCAGAAGCGGAAAATCCATTTGGTTATGGACGGATTGTCCGTAATCAGCATGAAGAAGTGATCAAAATTGTGGAGCAAAAGGATGCTTCGGATTTTGAAAAGCAAATCAAAGAAATCAATACAGGAACGTATGTTTTTGATAACGCTCGTCTTTTTGAAGCCCTGAAAAATATCAATACCAACAATGCGCAAGGAGAATACTACATCACAGATGTAATCGGCATTTTCCGTGAGAATGGCGAAAAAGTCGGCGCTTATACTCTGAAAGACTTTGATGAAAGTCTTGGTGTCAATGACCGCGTGGCATTGGCAACGGCAGAAAGTATTATGCGTCGTCGAATCAATCAAGCTCACATGGTGAATGGCGTTAGTTTTGTAAATCCAGAAACGACTTATATTGATGTAGACGTACAGATTGAACCAGAAGTACAAATTGAAGCCAATGTTACCTTGAAAGGTCAAACGAAAATTGGCGCAGGCAGCATTCTGACAAATGGTACGTATATTGTTGACTCTGTTATTGGTGAACAAACGGTTATTACCAATTCGATGATTGAAGAGTCTACAGTTGCAGACGGTGTAACGGTGGGACCTTACGCTCATGTTCGCCCAGATTCAAGCCTTGCTAAAAATGTACATGTTGGTAATTTCGTTGAAGTGAAAGGTTCTTCTATCGGTGAAAATACCAAAGCTGGGCATCTGACCTATATTGGTAATTCTGAAGTGGGTGCGAATGTTAATTTTGGTGCTGGAACGATTACAGTTAATTATGACGGACAGCACAAATTTAAGACCGTCATTGGGAACAATGTCTTTGTAGGTTCTAATTCAACCATTATTGCGCCGGTAGAACTTGGGGACAATTCTCTTGTAGGTGCAGGCTCAACCATTACCAAGGATGTGCCAGCTGATGCGATTGCTCTTGGTCGTGGTCGTCAGATCAATAAAGAAGAATACGCTAAACGCTTGCCGCATCATCCAGATAATAAGTAGGAATTGCTATGGATTTTGAAGAAAAAACACTAAAACGAACAGAAATTTACCAAGGTCCTATTTTTAAACTTGTAAAAGACGAAGTTCAGTTGCCAGCAGGAAAAGGAACAGCTTACCGTGATTTGATTTTCCATAATGGAGCGGTGGCAGTTATCGCGCTAACACCAGAAGATAAAATGATTTTGGTTAAGCAGTACCGCAAAGCTATTGAAGCAACCTCTTATGAAATTCCAGCTGGAAAGCTAGAGGTTGGTGAAAATGCGGATCCTGAGGCTGCAGCTTTACGCGAATTAGAAGAAGAAACGGGTTATACAGGTGAGTTAGAACTGCTCTATGATTTCTATTCAGCGATTGGCTTTTGCAATGAACGCATCAAACTTTATGGCGCTAGCCATTTGACAAAAGTTGAAAACCCTCGTCCACAAGATGAAGATGAGACATTGGAGCTGTTTGAAGTGACCTTGGAAGAAGCGAAAGCTCTCCTTGCTAGTGGTGATATTTGTGATGCAAAAACCATTATTGCACTCCAATATTGGGAAATGAAAATGAATCGAAGATAGGGGAACGCTCATGGGAAGACCTTTATTAACAGATGAAATGATTGAACGGGCAAATCGCGGTGAAGATATTTCAGGTCCACCTTTGCATGATGAGGAAGAAACCAAAATTTTAAAAACGACTAGAAGTCAGTTTGGTTATTCCTCTCTAAATAGTAGTTTCAATCAAGATACGCTGCAAATTGATGTAGAACCAACGGTGACCAAAAGCCGACGCATTGAAAATGCAAAACGTGGAGTATTCCAAGCGAAATTAAACAAAATTCTATTTTGGATTGTTCTGCTTTTGATTGCTTTGATTGCTGCTATTATTTGGCTATAAAAAGCGATAAGCTCGACTTTCGCTTTTTTTGTGATAGAATGAGAGGAAATAATGAAAATCGGAATTATTGCGGCCATGCCTGAGGAACTAAAAATCTTAGTGGAAAACTTGGAAAATGCTGAAAAGCACTTACGTTTGGGGCATGTGTATCATACGGGAAGTATCGGTTATCATGAAGTTGTGCTGGTGGAAAGCGGGATCGGCAAGGTCATGTCTGCTATGAGCGTAGCTGTTTTGGTCAATGAGTTTAAAGTGACAGCTGTCATCAATACAGGTTCTGCTGGGGCGGTAGCCGAAGGCTTGCAAATCGGCGATGTTGTAGTGGCTGACCGGCTAGTGTACCACGATGTAGATGTAACAGCTTTTGGCTATGAATACGGACAAATGGCGCGCCAGCCACTGTATTTTGAAGCGAGCCGCTATTTGGTTTCTGAGATGAGAAAGATTTTAGAAAAGACACATCAGACAAGTCGCGTTGGCTTGATTGCAACAGGAGACAGTTTTATTGCGGGACAAGACAAGATTCAAGCCATTAAGCAGCATTTTCCAGATGTTTTAGCGGTAGAAATGGAAGGAGCAGCCATTGCGCAAGCAACCCATTCTATCGGTCTGCCTTTTATGGTCATTCGTGCCATGAGTGATACAGCTTCTCATGATGCAAATATCAGCTTTGACGAATTTATCCATGAAGCTGGCAGGCAATCAGCTGAGACCTTGATAGCGTTTTTGAAAGAATTAGTTTAGACAAGGAGAATATAGTGTATAAAGAATCTTATTTCGACGGCGGCCTCTTTTCTTACATTGGTCATGTCATCTTAGCCATTTTGATTACTGTCTTGACGTTGGGTATCTGTGCTCCTTGGGGCATGTGTATCCTGTACAATTGGAAGATTAAGCACACAGTCATTGACGGATACCGTCTCTATTTTGATGGTACTGCGATGCAGCTTTTTGGAAATTGGGTGAAGTGGTGGCTCTTGACGATCATTACTTTTGGCATTTATGGTTTTTGGCTTAATATCAAGCTAACCCAGTGGATTACCAAACACACCCATCATTTGAATTAGATGAAAGCAAGCGAGAATGAAGCAGTCTCGCTTTTCATTTGTTCTACCTTGCCAAAAAATCCCTTTTGATGGTATAATCAAGAAACTGTAATCAATGATAGAGGAGAAAAGATGAGTATCTTAGAAGTAAAAAATCTCAGCCACGGTTTTGGAGACCAGGCTATTTTTGAGGATGTATCGTTCCGCTTGCTTAAGGGCGAGCATATCGGCTTAGTTGGAGCCAACGGCGAAGGGAAATCTACCTTTATGAGCATTGTAACCGGTCAATTGTTGCCAGATGAAGGCAAGGTTGAGTGGTCTAAGTATGTGACAGCTGGCTATTTAGATCAGCATGCTGTATTGAAAGAAGGTCAATCTGTACGTGATGTGTTGCGGACTGCTTTTGATGAACTTTTCAAGACTGAAGCTCGGATCAATGAGATATATCTGGCTATGGCAGAAGATGGAGCGGATGTTGATGTCCTTATGGAAGAAGTGGGTGAATTGCAGGAGCGATTGGAAAGTCGAGACTTTTATACTTTAGATGCTAAGATTGATGAGGTAGCTCGTGCTTTAGGGGTTATGGATTACGGTATGGAAACGGATGTCACCGCTCTTTCTGGAGGTCAACGAACCAAGGTGCTCTTAGCAAAACTTCTCCTTCAAAAACCAGACATCTTGCTCTTAGATGAGCCTACCAACTATTTGGACGCAGAGCATATTGATTGGCTCAAGCGCTATCTGCAAAATTATGAAAATGCTTTCGTGCTCATTTCTCATGATATTCCTTTCTTAAACGATGTAATCAATATCGTCTACCATGTAGAAAATCAAAACTTGACCCGCTATTCTGGTGATTATTATCAATTCCAAGAAGTTTATGAGATGAAGAAATCTCAGCTGGAAGCAGCTTACGAGCGCCAGCAAAAGGAAATTGCTGATTTAAAAGACTTTGTAGCGCGCAACAAAGCTCGGGTGGCTACCCGCAATATGGCTATGTCCCGCCAGAAAAAATTAGACAAAATGGAGCTGATTGAATTGCAGGGTGAGAAGCCTAAGCCTTCCTTTGACTTCAAAATCGCTCGTACACCAGGGCGCTTTATTTTTCAAGCAGAAGAGTTGCAAATTGGTTACGATTGTCCTTTGACAAAGCCCCTTAATCTAACCTTTGAGCGCAATCAGAAAGTTGCCATTATCGGAGCCAACGGAATCGGGAAAACAACTCTTTTGAAGAGTCTCTTGGGGATTATACCACCAATCGCTGGGGAAGTTGAGCGTGGAGACTATCTGGAATTGGGCTATTTTGAGCAAGAGACAGCTGGTGGTAATCGCCAGACTCCTCTGGAAGCTGTTTGGGATGCTTTCCCGTCACTCAATCAAGCGGAAGTTCGCGCTGCTCTGGCTCGCTGCGGTCTGACCTCCAAGCATATTGAAAGCCAGATTCAGGTTCTCTCAGGAGGCGAGCAGGCTAAGGTTCGACTTTGTCTCCTCATGAACCGAGAAAATAATGTCTTAGTACTGGATGAGCCCACGAATCACCTTGATGTGGATGCCAAAGACGAGCTCAAGCGCGCTCTCCAAGCATACAAAGGCAGTATTCTCATGGTCTGCCACGAGCCTGACTTCTACAAAGGATGGGTAGATCAGATTTGGGATTTTAATCAATTAACGTAAGAATAAAGAAAACGAGGTGTAGGACAAAAAATCAGGATTTCGTAAGAAATCGATTTTGTCGTCCCACCACTCCGTAAGGTTGAGTAGGGCTGTAAAAGCTGATAGCATCAGCACATTAGAGACCACTCAATGAGTTTTATTCTAGAAAGTAAACGAGTCTGGAACATTTTTGCCCAGACTCGTTTTGTGATTATTTCTTAAATGTATAGTCCTTGATGACTTCAATTTTCTCAATTTTGATTTCTTTTTTGGGTTTGTCGTTTTCGCCAGTCTCGGTAGCAGCGATTTTATCCACGACCTCCATGCCAGAAATGACTTGCCCAAAGACAGTGTAATTTCCATCTAAACTTGGATTTCCACCTTTTTTATAGGCTTCAATGATTTTTTCAGGATAAGTTGTACTAGAGAGCTGATTAGAACTGTCCTTTGTATTTTGGTTGATGAAAAATTGACTACCGTTGGAATTTGGATTGGAAGAACGAGCCATGGCTAATGCGCCACGGATATTGTAGAGATAAGACGAAATCTCTGTTTTAAAGCCACTTCCAGAGTCGATCTTAGAATTTTTGCCTTTCCAAATGGATTCACCACCAGTACCGTCTCCCTTAGGGTCTCCTGTTTGAATCATAAAGTTCTTAATGACACGGTGGAAAGTCACGCCGTTATAATAACCTTCCTTAGCATGCGTTAAGAAATTTTCAACTGCAAGTGGAGCATGTTTTGGAAAAAGCTTCATAGAAATAGCACCTTCAGTTGTGGTTATTTTCACTTCCGCTTCATCGTCAGCGACCTTGTCAGACAGCTGTGGAAAGTTAGCATTTTTATCGCTCAAAGCAGCTTTTTGCTCCTCTTTTTGTTTTTCCGCTGCTCTTGAGCTGGATTCGGAAGCAAGGCTGGAGTCTACATAGTCATTTCCTCTAATAGCTCTTTGTAAGTTTGTACAGCCTGTCAAAAATAAACCAGCAACCAGTCCTAAGATAAGTAATTTTTTCATAGATTTCCTTTCTGAATGTTGAACTATTCACATTTTACTATAAATAAAAGCCTTTTTCAAACCTTTTGAGAGTTTGTCCATGCTAACTGAAAGGCACTATCGGGCTACTTTTTTGATGTAAAGATAGTTCAATCGTTTAAAGTATGAAAACATTTTCTTATGAAAAGTTTTGTAAATTTGCTTACGAGAAAAAAATTTTTGTGCTAAAATAGCGTTTATCAACAAAGAAATGGAGTTTTTATGCCGAAGAATTTTAAGGAATCATTATTTTTTTACAGCCCTTATGTGCAGCATGATGGTATTTGGAATGAGCATTTGGAACTTGTCCGTTGTAGGATATTTTTCATGGGCTCATCTAGCAATGGGATATGTTCCTGGATTGATTACCACTTTTCTCTTAGACCTTCTTGTGGCAGGACCAGTTGTGAAGGGAGTTGCTTTTAAATTTTTAACAGAACGCCATAAACCTTGGCAGAAGATCCTCGTTGTTTCAGGTGGTATGGTTCTGATTATGGTTTCATTGATGCCTTTTTATGGTATATTTTTTAACAGCGTACCGCTTTCACTAGCCAATTATCTAGAAACTTGGCTAACTAATTTTATTGTAGCTTTTCTTTTGAATTTTCTGATTGTTGGACCAATTTCTCGCTTTATTCTAGGTCAACTGCAACAGCAACTTTTTTAATCTTGCTGCCGAAAATATCTGTCAACCAGATTATGGAACTTCTTTATGATATTTATTTAGTGGTAAAAAATTTATGTTATAATAGATTTATAAAGGAGGGATAGAGAATGGCTAAACGATTGACAAGAGATGTGCGGAATAAGAAAATTGCAGGTGTCTGTGCAGGCGTAGCAAATTATTTTGACATTGATCCTACCATTGTACGACTAATTTGGGGAGTAGCATTTTTTGTGTATGGAATCGGTCTGATCCCTTACTTGATTTTGTGGTTTGTCTTGCCAGAAGATGACGGAGACGATGATGTGATTTGGAAGTAAACAATGTTGTTTCAAAAGTGGAAGTATGGAGCTTCTGCTTTTTTCTTGCATTGGATTAGTGTTCAATTTGTGGTATAATAAAATTTATGGCAAGTAAGAAAAATAGTAAAAAAGGTCGGACAACGAGACGACCTACAAAAGCAGAAATAGAACGGCAAAAGGCTATTCGGAGGATGTTAGTAACTTTCGGAGTTGCTTTTTTGCTTCTTTTTGCAGCATTAAAATGGGGTGCCGTTGGAATCACTCTATATAACCTTATTCGATTGTTAGTAGGAAGTTTAGCCTATATGGCTATTATAGCCAATCTCATTTATCTTTTCTTTTTTAAGTGGGTCAATAAGCATGAAGGCTATAAATCAGGCTTTTTCAGTATTTTTATTGGCTTGCTACTCATATTTCAAGCTTATTTTGTAAATGTTTTAAATTTAAAAGGACAGGTTCTGAGTACAACCTTGTCACGGATTTTAACGGATTTGACAGCTGTCAAAGTCAGTGCTTTTGCTGGTGGTGGTTTATTAGGAGCTGCTCTTTATACTCCTGTAGCCTTTTTATTTTCAAATATTGGCTCCTACTTTATCGGTGTTCTCCTGATATTGCTAGGGGCGCTACTCATCAGTCCATATTCGATTTATGATATTTTTGAAAAATTAAGTGAAACCTATCATGCTTGGAGTGAGAAGCGAGAAGCAAAGCGTCAGCAACGTTTTATCGAAAAAGAAGAAAAAGCTGCGCAAGCAGCGATGAATGCTATTCAGGTAGAGCAAGACGAGCCACAAATTGATTCTGAAACGGGAGAAATTTTAGATGATGAGGTCTTAGCTCATACGCCGATTCAGTTTGAAGAAGCAGAGCCAGAAATTTATGATTATGATGAGAGTTTGTCTGAGAAACAACACAAAGAAGAGCAGCAAGATAACACAGATGAAGATGTTGAAGTTGATTTCACCCCCAAAGAAAGTTTAGATTACAAACTTCCAACAATCAATTTGTTTGCGCCAGACAAGCCTAAAAATCAATCCAAAGAAAAGAAAATTGTTCGCGAAAATATCAAGATTTTAGAAGAAACATTTGCTAGCTTTGGCATTCGTGCTAGCGTTGAACGTGCTGAAATCGGACCATCTGTGACTAAGTACGAGGTCAAGCCAGCTGTCGGAGTGCGGGTCAATCGCATTTCCAATCTGGCTGACGATTTAGCTCTGGCTTTGGCAGCTAAAGATGTGCGGATTGAAGCACCTATTCCGGGAAAATCTCTAGTCGGAATTGAAGTTCCGAATTTCGAGATTGCAACGGTTACTTTCCGTGAGCTTTGGGAGCAGTCTAAGACAGACGACAAGAAATTACTTGAAATTCCTTTAGGAAAAGCTGTCAATGGCTCTGTTCGGACATTTGATTTGGCAAAAATGCCTCATTTGCTAGTGGCAGGTTCGACTGGTTCAGGGAAATCCGTTGCAGTCAACGGTATTATTGCTAGTATTCTCATGAAAGCACGGCCAGATGAAGTCAAGTTCATGATGGTCGATCCTAAAATGGTCGAATTGTCTGTCTATAATGATATTCCCCACTTACTGATCCCTGTTGTGACCAATCCTCGCAAAGCGAGTCGGGCTTTGCAAAAAGTGGTCGATGAAATGGAAAATCGCTATGAGCTCTTTTCTAAGGTTGGTGCGCGCAATATTGCAGGTTACAATGCCAAAGTAGCCGAGTACAATGCTAGTCAACCAGAATATAAACAAGTTCCTCTTCCTTTGATTGTGGTCATTGTGGATGAGTTGGCAGACCTTATGATGGTAGCCAGCAAAGAAGTGGAAGACGCTATTATTCGCTTGGGACAAAAAGCTCGAGCGGCTGGTATTCACATGATTTTAGCCACTCAGCGACCGTCTGTTGATGTTATCTCTGGGCTCATCAAGGCAAATGTTCCTTCGCGGATTGCTTTTGCTGTCTCTAGCGGAACTGATAGCCGAACGATTCTAGATGAAAATGGTGCCGAGAAACTCTTGGGACGTGGGGATATGCTCTTTAAGCCGATTGATGAAAATCATCCTGTCCGTCTGCAAGGATCGTTCATCTCTGATGAAGATGTGGAGCGCATTGTCACTTTTGTTAAGAATCAAGCCGAAGCAGACTATGATGATAA
The DNA here is from genome assembly GCF_031142795.1 of Streptococcus sp. IsoGale021. Lineage (NCBI taxonomy): Bacteria > Bacillati > Bacillota > Bacilli > Lactobacillales > Streptococcaceae > Streptococcus > Streptococcus sp. IsoGale021. The sequence continues at coordinate 84,561 of NZ_JAKZJH010000006.1, read as the reverse complement.
TTTTGACCCAGGCGAAGTATCTGAGAATGACATGGATTCAGGTAGTGAGAGTGAACAAGGTGATCCACTCTTTGAAGAAGCCAAGGCTTTGGTCATAGAAACTCAAAAAGCGAGTGCTTCAATGCTCCAACGTCGATTGTCCGTCGGATTTAATCGTGCGACTCGACTGATGGAAGAGCTAGAAGCTGCAGGTGTCATCGGTCCAGCAGAAGGCACCAAGCCAAGAAAAGTTTTATTGAATAACTAAAATAGGTGCTGTTTAAAAAATGTAACATCCTTGGGAGTGGGACAAAAATCGGTAATTTCGAAGAAATTTGATTTTGTCGTCCCACCCCCGCACAGTTGAGTAGGGCTGTAAAGGTTGATTTATCAACCGCATAGAACCCACTCAACCACTGCGACTTGCAAGAAACTCATAAAAATCTGACGAGGTTAAGGACTTTTGTCCCAGCCTCTTTTTCTGTAGCTGTTTTATTTTGAAAGTTTTGTAGAAAAGGTATGGAAAATCTCACATTTTTCAATTCTGTAAGTTTTCTATGACTTAAACCGGACTTTTTTGATAGAATATTAATATGATTTGTGAATGGAGGCTATATGTCAGAACAGATATACACAGGGCTTAGCCAACAAGAGGTTGAAGAACGAATTCAAAAAGGCTTCGTCAATAAAGTAACGGTTAGTACGGAGAAGACAACTTGGCAAATCATTCAATCCAATGTTTTTACTTACTTTAATTTCATCTTTTTTGTTCTTGCTCTATTGTTGATAATTGTACAATCGTGGAACAATCTACTCTTTTTGCCTATTGTTATTATCAATTCTTTGATTGGAATTGTTCAAGAGCTTAGAGCGCGCAAAATATTGAGCAATATGCAGTTGCTTCATCACTATACAGCGATTGTCGTGCGAGACGGTAAAGAAATCCAACTAGAGACAAAAGATTTAGTACAAGATGATATCGTTCTTTTCTCGACAGGAGACCAAATCTATGCAGACGCTAAGATTGTATCAGGTGAATTGAAAGTCAATGAATCACAGTTGACAGGAGAAGCAGATGAAATCGCAAAGCAAATAGATGATACTGTCATGTCAGGCAGTTTTGTCGTATCTGGCAAAGCCTATGCTCGCTTGGAAAAAGTAGGCGATGAATCCTACATCAATCAACTGACATTGAAAGCAAAAGAAGTCTCTGGAAAAGAAGAATCGGAAATGGTACGTTCGGTCAATAATCTGGTTAAAGTGATTGGATTTTTGATTATTCCTTTAGGGCTTCTTCTGTTTTTCCAAAGTTATGTGACCAATCACGAAAGTTTTCAAGTTAGTATTGTCTCCACGGTAGGAGCTATTATTGGGATGATTCCAGAAGGGCTTTATCTTTTGATGACTCTGGCGCTGGCTTTGGGAGCAGCTAGTCTAGCAAGACAGCAGGTTTTATTAAATAGTATGAAAGGGATTGAGTCTCTTTCTCGTGTAGATGTTTTGTGTGTAGATAAGACAGGAACCATTACGGAAAATACGATGAAAGTTGCACAAGTACTCTCTGTTCAGCAAGACAATAATGCCTCACAGGAAGCTCTTAAACAATATTTGGCAGCAAGTCCAGATGAAAATGAAACGATTGTAGCAATTCGAGACTTTTTTGCTTCAGAAGTAGTAGAAAAGGCTTGGACCGTAGTGAAGGCCCTTCCGTTTAGTTCAAAGACCAAGTTTGGTGCTATTTCTTTCAAAGAAGGCAATTTTATTTTAGGTGCTCCAGAGTTTGTATTAAAAGAAAAGTTGAAAGAATATCGCAACTATTTTCAACAATATGCAGAAAGTGGTTCACGAGTTCTTGTTTTTGCTGAATCAAAAAATCATCCATTTACAGGTGATTTGACTCAAACAGTAGACCCCCTACTCTTCATCTTATTAGAAAATCCAATTCGAGAAAATGCAGCTGAAACCTTTTCCTATTTTGCTCTTCAAGGTGTGGAAGTCAAAGTTATCTCAGGAGATAATCCTGTCACAGTTGCTGCAGTGGCTGCCAAAGCAGAGATTCCTCATGCAGAAAATTATGTAGACGCGCAAAACTTGGATACTGATGAAAAAATCACTCAAGCAGTTGAAAAATATACGGTCTTTGGTCGAGTGACCCCTCAACAGAAACAAAAATTAGTCCAAGCACTTCAAGCTAATCAGCACAAAGTCGCCATGACAGGTGACGGTGTAAATGATATTTTAGCAATGAAGACTGCAGATTGCAGCATTGCTATGGAGTCAGGCAACGGTGCTACCAAACAGATTGCACAAGTTGTTTTGCTGGATTCTGACTTTTCGCATATGCCGCATATTGTGACAGAAGGACGTAGGGTTGTCAATAACATTCAGCGTTCCGCTAGTTTATTTCTTGTAAAAAATATCTTTTCCATTTCACTAGCTATTTTGTCCAGTTTGTTTGCTTTTACCTATCCTTTGCAAGCATCACAGGTTTCCTTGATTAGTGCGTTCACTATTGGTATACCTGGATTTATGTTAGCTTTGGAGCCCAACAAGCAGCGCATTCGAGGGCGTTTCATCAGAACGGTTTTACAGAATGCGATACCAGCAGCTTTTGTTGATTTATTGGCCGTTTTGATTGTCATGGCTTGTGGTCGGATTTTTCGATTATCCACGCAAGAAGTTGCGACATCATCTGTTATCTTATTAGCAGTGGTTGGTTTCATTATCATCATCAAGCTTATTCAGCCGCTCAATCGAATGAAAACTATTGTCGTACTCTTTAACATCATCGGCTTAGTGATTTCGGGCTTGTTATTTCACTCTATTTTTTTGTTATCCAAAATCTCACCGATTACCATTATCCTCACAGTCATTCTCTCCTTAATGTTAGAATCACTCATGAGACTGTTCCAATTCATAACAAATAAGTTATTTGCTCTATTTGATAAGTTCTCAACAAAATATTAAATATAAAAATATCGGAAGCAGATGAGTCTGTCCGATATTTTTTATTATTTTGTTAAAAATAAGCCAATCACCATGGCGAGGTAGAGAAAGAAGGTCAAAATAAAACCAGCTCGCCAGAAAAATTTAAAGAACTTAGGATAGTAAAAACTGCGTTTAACTCGAAGAAAGTAGACAGTAATGGCAATTGCTAAGGCAGAAAGGGCTAATGCTAATTCTGGCAAGAAACTGTGGTAGAAAGCTCTATCAGAGATGACATAGAATTCCAACACAAAAAGTGGAAAAGCCAAATCTGCAAAATTCAAGCCAAATCGTTTCAAGCGAAGTAATTTAGTAATAATAATGGTTAAAATAATAGTTAAAAAGATAAATAAAATAGATGCGATTTTTAATAATGTCATACACATATTTTACCACAAAAATCGAGAAAGATAGAGAATTTTTTAGTATTTTTTCTTGCAATTTAGTCGTTTTAGTGTATAATAGAAAGGTATGCAAGAAGCATAATTGTGGGAGGTAAAAATCTTACATTACCGCCAAAACCACAAAGGAGGATTTAAAGATGGCTAAAAAAGTCGAAAAACTTGTAAAATTGCAAATCCCTGCTGGTAAAGCTACTCCAGCTCCACCAGTTGGTCCTGCGCTTGGTCAAGCCGGTATCAACATCATGGGATTCACGAAAGAGTTCAACGCTCGTACAGCTGATCAAGCTGGTATGATTATCCCAGTTGTTATCTCAGTATATGAAGACAAATCATTTACTTTCGTAACAAAGACACCACCAGCTGCTGTTCTTTTGAAAAAAGCTGCAGGTGTTGAAAAAGGATCAGGTACACCAAACAAAACAAAAGTTGCAACAGTTACTCGTGCACAAGTACAAGAAATTGCTGAAACTAAGATGCCAGATTTGAACGCTGCAAACCTTGAGTCTGCAATGCGTATGATCGAAGGTACTGCTCGTTCTATGGGATTCACTGTTGTTGACTAATCAATAACACCCAAACCCGCAAGACTTCATCATTTCGAGAAGGACGTGGGAGATGAAAATCGATTGAACCACTTACAAGGAGAATAGAAAATGGCTAAAAAAAGCAAACAACTTCGTGCTGCTCTTGAAAAAATCGACAGCACAAAAGCATACAGTGTAGAAGAAGCTGTAGCACTTGCAAAAGAAACAAACTTTGCAAAATTTGACGCAACTGTAGAAGTTGCTTATAACTTGAACATTGATGTAAAAAAAGCGGATCAACAAATCCGTGGCGCAATGGTTCTTCCAAACGGAACTGGTAAAACTCAACGTGTGCTTGTTTTTGCACGTGGTGCAAAAGCAGAAGAAGCAAAAGCTGCTGGTGCAGACTTCGTTGGTGAAGATGATCTCGTTGCAAAAATCAACGGTGGCTGGCTTGACTTTGATGTCGTAATTGCTACACCTGATATGATGGCACTTGTCGGACGTCTTGGACGTATCCTTGGGCCACGTAACTTGATGCCAAACCCTAAAACTGGTACTGTAACAATGGATGTTGCAAAAGCAGTTGAAGAGTCTAAAGGTGGTAAAATTACTTACCGTGCAGATCGTGCAGGTAACGTACAAGCTATCATTGGTAAAGTTTCATTTGATGCTGATAAGTTGGTTGAAAACTTCAAAGCATTCCACGATGTGATTGCAAAAGCTAAACCAGCTACAGTAAAAGGAACTTACATGACAAATCTTACTATCACCACTACTCAAGGTGTGGGTATTAAGGTTGATGTTAACTCACTTTAATTTAGAATCTAAAGCTCTATCTTCGGATGGAGTTTTTCTTTTGTACGAAACGAATAGCGATGGAGTGATGAAATTCATCGCTTTTTATATTTGGAATAAAGTTTGCAGGGAAATAATATTTAAAACAAAAATCTTTTATGTTATATTTTATAACATATTTTTCAAAAAACTATTGCATGAATTTTCGTAAAATTGTATAATATAAAATAATTATTCCTAGTGGGAGGTTTCTCATGGTAAGATACAAATCTATATTATATCAAGATAAGCGAGAATATAGCTATATTGATCTCGAAAAAGCGGCATTAGATATGGGTGGAAACTTAGACAATCTTCCTTATTCTATTCGCATATTATTAGAAAGTCTTTTGCGAAAAGAAGATGGTAATGTTGTAAGAAAACATCACATAGAGAATCTGATGCACTATCAAGCTGTTAAACCAAAAGGTGAAGTGCCCTTTAAACCAAGTCGTGTTATTTTACAGGATTTTACGGGAGTACCAGTTGTTGTTGACTTGGCAAGTATGCGCGATGCAGTTGTAACAAATGGGGGAGATCCAGAACTTATCAATCCTGAAATTCCTGTGGATTTAGTCATTGACCATAGTGTGCAAGTTGATTGTTATGGCTGTGAGACTGCTTTGGAAGAAAATATAACAAAAGAATTTTCACGTAATAATGAGCGGTATGAATTTTTGAAATGGGCTGAGCAATCTTTTGATAATTATCGTGCAGTTCCACCAGCAACTGGGATTATTCACCAAGTTAATATTGAATTCCTTAGTGATGTTGTTATTGAAAAAGACGGCATGTTTTATCCAGATTCAATGTTTGGAACAGACAGTCATACAACAATGATCAATGGAATAGGGGTTCTTGGCTGGGGAGTTGGAGGAATTGAAGCAGAGGCTGCTATGTTGGGAGAAGCTTCTTATTTTCCAGTTCCAGAAGTGATTGGTGTACGCTTAGTTGGGGAATTGTCCAAGATTACAACGGCAACTGACTTAGCTTTAAAAGTAACGCAACGATTACGACAAGAAAATGTAGTTGGAAAATTTGTAGAATACTTTGGGGAAGGACTAGCAACACTTAGTTTGGCAGACCGCGCAACAGTTTCAAATATGGCGCCAGAATATGGAGCAACTTGCGGTTACTTTCCTATTGATGAAGAGACCCTTCGTTATATGCGATTAACAAATCGGAAAGAAGAACATATTGCGTTAACGAGGCTCTATGCTCAAAAGAATCATCTATTTTATGATGAAAAAGTGGAGCCAATTTATTCAAAAATTGTTGAGATTGATTTGTCCACCATTGTTCCAAGTATTTCTGGTCCCAAACGGCCACAGGATTTAATTGAATTGACAAATGCTAAGCAAGAATTTCAAGCGAGTCTTATCCGAGAAGCTGGTGTTCGAGGTTTTGGTTTGCCAAGAGAGGAATTGAGGAAGACAGCGACGGTATTGTTTGATGATTATGAAGAAGAGATTAAAACGGGTCATGTCGCTATTGCAGCAATTACTAGTTGTACCAATACCTCCAACCCATATGTCTTAATGGCGGCAGGCTTAGTAGCTAAACATGCTGTGGAAAAAGGATTGCGTGTTTCAAAGACAGTCAAAACATCACTTGCACCAGGCAGTAAGGTTGTTACGGCCTATTTGAAGGAGAGTGGTCTCCAAGTCTATCTGGACAAATTAGGTTTTAATGTTGTTGGATATGGCTGCACCACTTGCATTGGCAATTCTGGAAATTTGTTACCAGAAGTGGCAAAAGCAATTACGGATACGGATTTACTTGCTAGTGCTGTCCTATCAGGTAATCGGAATTTTGAAGGACGAATCAATCCTTTGGTTAAAGCAAATTTTTTAGCTAGTCCGCCACTGGTGGTCGCTTATGCTTTAGCTGGGAATACAAATATTGATTTAACAAGTGAACCGCTTGGATATGATAGGAATGGACTACCTGTTTACTTCATGGATCTTATGCCAAATCATGATTTGGTAGCAGACTATGTACAAAAATACGTTACCAGTAGTTTGTTTAAAAAAGAGTATGAGCATGTTTTTACTGATAGTGAAAAATGGAATCAAATTCCAACAACAAAGTCGAAAATCTATCACTGGAATCAAGCCTCTACTTATATACAAAATCCTCCTTACTTTGATGGCTTGGAAGATGATACAAACATTCAACCGTTGAAAAATCTAGCTGTTTTAGCAAAATTTGGAGATACGATTACGACAGATCATATTTCTCCAGCAGGAAATATTGCTAGAAATAGTCCAGCAGCATCATATCTAGAGGAACATGGTGTAAGCTATCAAGACTTTAATTCTTATGGTAGTCGTCGTGGGAATCATGAAGTAATGATGAGAGGCACCTTTGCCAATATTCGGATAAAAAATGAACTAGCAGCTGGAAAACTTGGTGGTTATACAAAATATAAGGGTGAATTGATACCGATTTATGAAGCTGCTATGTGTTATAAGAAAGAAAAAGTGGATACGATTATTTTGGCAGGTCGCGATTATGGTATGGGTTCTAGTCGTGATTGGGCAGCTAAAGGAGCAAATCTTTTGGGTGTTAAAGTGGTTTTAGCTGAAAGTTTTGAAAGAATTCATCGTTCCAATTTAGTCATGATGGGCATTCTTCCCCTTCAATATTTGGACGGCGAAAATGCTCAAAATCTTGGATTAACTGGAAAAGAAACGTTTGATATTCAATTGCCGAAAGAGCCACAGGTAGGACAAGTCATAACGGTTATTGCAAAAGAAGGCGATCGAATCACACGATTTAAAGCACGTCTTCGTTTTGATGCAGACGCGGATATTCGTTATTATGAAAATGGAGGGATTTTACCAATGGTGGTTAGAAAGAAATTGCAAGAGGTGAAACAATGACACAAAGCAATGGTTTAAAAGATACGATTGCCTGTGAGACTCGTATCAGTCAGATTATAGATGATACTCTTTCTTATGCAGGCTATAATATTTCCGAATTGATGGAGAATAATGCAAGTTTTGAAGAAGTCATTTACCTACTTTGGAATTTGCATTTGCCAACTCAGATTGAATTGAAACATTTTGTGAACGATTTACGTGCCAATTATGCCATTAGTGATGCGGTGGAACAATGTATTCTCATCCAATCGCGCAAGCATCTGCATCCAATGAGTGTATTGCGTTCTACAGTTAGTCTTTTAGGAGTTTATAATATCCATGCCGAAGAGACGTCTCTAGAAGCAACTTATGAACAAAGTATTCAATTGATGGCTAAGATTCCAACGATCATTGCAACATTTACAAGGTTGAGATTGGGACAAACTCCGATTGAACCGAGAAAAGATTTAGGATTTGCGGCGAACTTTTTATATATGCTAAATGGGCAGGAACCAACAGAATTAGAAATTCAAGCTTTCAATCGTGCTCTGGTTCTTCATGCAGATCACGAGCTAAATGCTTCAACTTTTGCAGCGCGGGTATGTGCTTCCACTTTAACCGATATTTATTCTTGTGTGACGGCGGCAATCAGTGCTTTAAAAGGGTCACTTCATGGAGGAGCCAATGAATGCGTCTTTGACATGTTAAAGGAAATTAAAGCAGAGGGCGATACGAATGCATATTTGGATCGAAAATTAGCCTCACATGAAAAAATCATGGGCTTTGGTCATCGTGTTTATAAAACACAGGATCCTCGTGAAAAATATTTGCGAGAAATGGCAGAGGAATTGACAAAGGGGACAGAAAAAGAAATTTGGTACCAGATTTCAGAAGAAATCGAACGTTATATGAAGCACACCAAGCATTTAATACCGAATGTAGATTTTTACTCAGCAACGGTTTATCATGTTTTAGGTATTGACAGTAGTATCTATACATTGATTTTTGCAATGAGTCGGGTATCTGGCTGGATTGCTCACATTCAAGAGCAACGCAAAAATAATAAGTTGATTAGACCTCGCTCTCATTATGTTGGCGCTCAAAATTTACATTATATTCCTATTGGGAGGAGATAAAATGGCAGAAAGAATTCGTCTTGTGAATAAGCAGTTGCTAGTTCCTGATAATCCCGTTGTCCCTTACATCGAAGGTGATGGAATTGGGCATGACATTTGGGAAAATGCACAGCTTGTCTTGGATAAAGCAGTGGAGATAGCTTATAAAAGCAGTAGAAAGATTTTTTGGAAAGAGATATTGGCGGGAGAAAAAGCCTTTCGTTTGACAGGAGAATGGTTGCCAGAAGAGACTTTAACGACAATTCAGCATCATTTAGTTGCGATTAAAGGTCCTCTTACAACTCCTGTTGGTGGTGGCATTCGTTCTTTAAATGTTGCCTTGCGTCAAGAGCTAGATCTCTACGCTTGTGTACGTCCCGTACGGTATTTTGCGGGCGTTCCTAGCCCACTACGACATCCTGAAAAGACGAATATGACAATTTTTCGTGAAAATACCGAAGATATTTATGCAGGAATCGAATGGGAAAGTGAGTCTGATGAGGCTCAAAAAGTGATACAATTTTTGCAAGAGAAAATGGGAATTGATAAAATTCGTTTTCCGAAGACGAGTGCTATTGGCATTAAACCAATTTCACGCCAAGGAAGTGAACGGTTGATTCGTGCAGCGATCCATTATGCTCTATCTGCCAATGTAAAAAACGTAACTCTGGTTCATAAAGGGAATATCCAAAAATTTACAGAAGGTGGTTTCAGAAAATGGGGCTATGAGCTTGCAGAGAAGGAGTTTGCAAAGGAATTAGCAGCTGGGAAATTGATTGTGACAGATGTGATTGCAGATAATTTTTTACAACAAATTCTATTAAATCCTGAAAAATTTCAAGTAGTAGCTTTGACAAATTTGAATGGAGATTATGTTAGTGATGCTCTGGCTGCTCAAGTTGGCGGCATTGGTATTGCTCCTGGAGCTAATATCAATTATGAAACAGGTCATGCTATTTTTGAAGCAACGCATGGAACGGCTCCTGATATCGCAAATCAAAATAAAGCAAATCCTTGTTCACTCTTGTTGTCTGCCTGCATGATGTTTGATTACATTGGGTGGTCCGAAGCTGCGCAAGTTATTATAAAAGCGATTGAAAAAGCGTTAGCACTTCAAAAGATGACAGATGATTTTGCTAATCAGATAGAAGGTGTTCCTGCGCTTTCAACGAGTGATTTCACTCAGGTTTTATTAGATTTTTTAGCTTAGGTTCTGATTTTTACATATTAAACAAAAGACGAAACATCTGAGATAAAAGCCTCTGGTGTCAATATTCGTTGCATAATAAATGAACGACAGTATAGTTGGTTGCTCAAATAGCATGGCAAACTATCTTCTCCTTTTCCTCGAAATTTTTATTTTTTACAGAATTTGACTATATAAAAATCTCAAAATATGGTAAAATAGTACAGATAAAATAAGGAGAATAAAAATGGTAGCCCCGAAATATAAACGTATTTTAATCAAATTATCAGGTGAAGCTCTTGCTGGTGAGAAAGGGATCGGAATTAACATTTCAACCGTTCAAAAAATGGCAGAGGAAATCAAGGAAGTACATGATTTAGGTATTGAAATCGCCCTTGTTATCGGCGGTGGAAATCTCTGGCGTGGAGAGCCTGCGGCAGAAGCAGGAATGGATCGTGTGCAGGCTGACTACACAGGAATGTTAGGGACAGTCATGAATGCCTTGGTCATGGCAGATTCACTTCAACAAGTGGGGGTGGATACGCGCGTACAGACAGCGATTGCTATGCAGCAAGTAGCAGAACCTTATATTCGTGGACGCGCTCTGCGACACTTGGAAAAAGGACGTATCGTTATTTTCGGTGCTGGAGTTGGTTCTCCCTACTTCTCAACAGATACAACAGCTGCCCTTCGCGCGGCTGAGATTGAAGCTGATGCGATTCTTATGGCAAAAAATGGTGTAGACGGCGTTTATAACGCTGATCCTAAGAAAGATAAGACTGCGGTGAAATTTGATGAATTAACCCACCGTGACGTGATTAACAAAGGTCTTCGTATCATGGATTCAACAGCTTCAACTCTTTCAATGGATAATGACATTGACCTTGTTGTCTTTAATATGAACGAACCTGGTAATATCAAACGCGTTGTCTTTGGTGAGCAAATCGGAACAACCGTTTCAAATAATGTAGAAAAAGAAGAGGAATAATTTATGGCAAATGCAATTGTAGAAAAAGCGAAAGAAAGAATGACACAATCACACCAAAGTTTAGCGCGTGAATTTGGCAGCATTCGTGCTGGTCGTGCGAACGCCAGCCTTTTGGATCGGATTTCAGTTGAGTATTATGGAGTGGAAACTCCACTCAATCAAATCGCGTCTATCACGATTCCTGAAGCGCGTGTCCTTTTGGTGACGCCGTTTGACAAATCTTCTATCAAGGATATTGAGCATGCACTCAATGCTTCTGACCTTGGTATTACTCCTGCGAGTGACGGTACAGTTATTCGTTTGGTTATTCCTGCTTTGACAGAAGAAACTCGCCGTAATCTTGCCAAGGAAGTGAAGAAAGTCGGCGAAAATGCTAAAATTGCTATTCGTAATATCCGCCGTGACGCCATGGATGAAGCTAAAAAGCAAGAAAAAGCAAAAGAAATTACTGAAGATGAATTGAAAACACTTGAAAAAGATATTCAAAAGGTGACAGATGAAGCAGTTAAGCATATTGATGAAATGACTGCCAGCAAGGAAAAAGAATTGATTGAAGTGTAAGCTTTTCTCTATATGTAGTAAAAAATAGAAAGCAAAGAGAATGGGACAGAAATCAGTCGTTTCCTAGAAACTTGATTTTGTCGTCCCATCTCCGTAAAGTCGAGTAGGGCTGTAAAAGTTGATTGATCAATGAGTTAGAGATCACTCAGCAGTGATTGATTAGGCACTAAAGTGCCATTAATTGTGTATGGGAAACTCTAATTGACTAAAGTCAACATAGTTTCTCCAAACTACTGCGTCTTAGAATGATAACTATATAAACAAAGGAAGCTGAACACTTTTGTTCCAGCTTCTTCTTTTGAAGTGGGAAGACATGTTTCATATCTACTTCAAACGATAGAAAGATAAAAAATGAATACAAATCTTGCAACATTTATAACAGGTCTTGTAACCGATGAAAATGATCGTTTTTACTTTGTCCAAAAAGACGGGCAAACGTATGCTTTAGCTAAAGAAGAGGGTAAGCATCAGTTGGGCGAATCGGTCAAGGGCTTTGCCTACAGCGACATGAAGCAGAAACTTCGCTTGACGACTCTTGATGTAACAGCGACCCAGACGACTTTTGGCTGGGGAACAGTGACTGATGTTCGCAAGGACTTAGGTGTTTTTGTTGACACAGGACTTCCAGATAAGCAAATTGTAGTGTCTCTTGACATTTTGCCAGAAATAAAAGAACTCTGGCCTAAAAAAGGGGATCGGCTTTATATTCGCCTAGATGTTGATAAAAAAGACCGAATCTGGGGACTTTTGGCCTATCAGGAGGATTTCCAACGCTTAGCTCGTCCTGCCTACAATAATATGCAAAATCAAAATTGGTCGGCTATTGTTTATCGTTTGAAGTTATCTGGAACCTTTGTCTATCTGCCAGAAAATAATATGCTGGGCTTTATCCACCCCAGCGAGCGTTATGCTGAGCCGCGTCTGGGCCAGGTATTGGATGTGCGTGTCATTGGTTTTCGTGAGGTGGATAGGACTTTGAACCTCTCGCTCAAACCACGCTCTTTTGAAATGCTGGAAAATGATGCTCAAATGATTCTGACATACCTAGAAAGTCAAGGAGGCTTTATGACTTTGAATGATAAGTCGTCTCCAGAGGATATACAGACTACCTTTGGCATTTCCAAAGGACAGTTTAAAAAAGCTTTAGGCGGTCTGATGAAAGCTGGCAAAATCAAGCAGAATGGGACAGGAACAGAGTTGATTTAAAAAGAAAATGCTTGTTGTCAATTGAAACAAGCATTTGTTTTTTGTACAATAGAGAGTAGTAAGAAAATGAAGGAATGAATATGTCAATACATAATACAGAAGCTAGTCAGAGAGCAGAATTACACCGTAAAATTTGGGCGATTGCGGACGATGTGCGTGGAGCTGTAGATGGTTGGGATTTTAAGCAGTATATCCTAGGTATCCTTTTCTATCGATTTATTTCAGAGCATATGGCAGACTATTTTGACCGTGCTGAGCATGAAGCTGGCGACTTAGAATTCCGTTATGCTGAATTGAGTGACCAAGAAGCTGAGCAAGATTTTAAACCAGATACAGTTGAGGCTAAGGGATTCTTTATCCTTCCTAGTCAACTATTTGAAAATGTGGTCAAGAACGCCTCACAAAATGAAAATTTAAACGAAGAATTGGCCAATATTTTCCAATCTATTGAGAAGTCAGCGATTGGATTCAAATCGGAAGATGATATCAAGGGCTTGTTTGATAACTTGGATACACGAAGCAACATCCTTGGTGGAACTGTCCCAGAAAAAAATAAACGCCTTTCTGATATTCTTAACGGTATCAATAGTATTAACTTTGGCAACTTTGAGGACAATGACATTGATGCCTTTGGGGATGCCTATGAATTCTTGATTTCAAACTATGCCAGTAATGCTGGTAAAAGTGGTGGTGAATTTTTCACTCCTCAGACAGTTTCTAAATTACTGGCACAGCTAGTCATGGTTGGTAAGGACAAGATTAATAAGGTCTATGACCCAACATGTGGTTCGGGGTCGCTCCTCCTTCAAATGAAAAAACAATATGAAGATCATATCCTAGAGGACGGTTTCTTTGGTCAAGAAATCAATATGACCAACTACAACTTAGCTCGCATGAATATGTTCTTGCATAATATTAACTATAATAGTTTCAATATAAAGAGAGGAGACACGCTTTTAAACCCTCAGCATCTGGAAGAAAAGCCTTTTGATGCTATTGTTTCTAACCCTCCGTATTCTGTCAAATGGGTGGGAGACGGAGATCCGACCCTTATCAATGATGACCGCTTTGCGCCAGCAGGGAAACTAGCTCCTAAGTCAAAAGCTGACTTTGCCTTTATCATGCATAGTCTTAACCACTTGTCTAATAAAGGTCGGGCAGCCATTGTTTGTTTCCCAGGCATTTTCTATCGTGGGGGTGCTGAAAAGACCATTCGTCAGTATCTGGTAGATAATAACTTCGTTGAAGCAGTCATTGCTCTTCCAGATAATCTCTTCTTTGGAACCTCTATCGCAACTACGATTTTAGTTTTGGCGAAGAATAAACTTGAAAATAAAACACTCTTTATTGATGCGAGTAAAGAATTCAAAAAAGAGACCAATAACAATGTTTTGACAGATAGCAATATCGAGCATATTGTTGAATTGTTCACTAATTATCAAAGTGTAGACTATAAAGCAGCTCTTGTTGATAATGATGTGATTGGTTCAGAGCAAGATTACAACTTATCTGTCTCAACCTATGTCGAACAAGAAGATACACGTGAGAAGATTGATATTGATGTGCTCAATAAAGAAATTGCAGAAACTGTCGCCAAGATTGACCACTTTCGTGCAGAGATAGATAAGATTGTAGAGGAACTGAGCCATGGCAAATGATGTGATTCTCTATAGAACAGATAACGGAGAGTCCGCTATTGAGCTTCACTTGGATAATGGAACAGTCTGGCTGACCCAACAAGAACTAGCTGAGCTCTTTCAAACTTCCAAGCAAAATATTAGTAAACATATAAAGGCTATTTTTGATGATGGAGAACTGGATGAAGCAGTGGTTGTCAACTATCAGTTGACAACCACTCGTTATGGTGCAATGGCTGGTAAAACTCAGTCAAAAAAAGTTGCCTACTATAACCTCGATATGATTTTAGTGATTGGCTATCGAGTATACTATATTCAAAATAATTTTAAAAAAAGTAAAAAATCCTTGAATTATCTGCTAAAAACGGTATAATAGAGTTAATAGGACCGCCCACCTCTCTTTGATGTGACAAGGCGGACATTTTTTTATACGGAAGTTATTATGAAAATTAAAGAATTTAAAACTTGGGATGAGCAGGTAGCCAAATTAATTGAACACGGTTGTAAAGATATCAAATCAAATGAGTATGCGATTGATATTTTACAAAAGGTTAATTATTATCGGCTAACTGCTTATTTTTTACCTTTTCGTGATAAAGATAAGCAGAAGTATGACTCTAGTAAGGTTTCTTTGGAGAAAATCTATGGAATTGCTTGTTTTGATGCAGAGTTACGTTTGCTTATTTTTAAGTATTTAGAGGATATTGAGTTGTATTTTAGGACTCAAGTTGCTTATCATCATGGAAACAAATACGGAGCTTTAGCTTATAAAGAAGTGGATGCTTTTAATAAATTTCATAAACATGATGAATTTTTAGAAGATATTGAAAAGGAGTTGGAGCATAGGCAGAAAAGCCCGATTTATAAGCATCATCAGCTTAAATATGATGGAGAATTTCCTATTTGGGTTTTAGTAGAATTTTTTACTTTTGGAATGACTTCGAAATTTTTTGCAGATTCTCCGATAGATATCCAGCAAGATATTGCTAAAAATGTTGGTATAAAGTCTACTCAAGTTAGAACCTATTTAGAAGTTGCAGTGGTTTTAAGAAATTACTGCGCTCATTATAATCGATTATACTACACAAGCTTTACAAAGATCCCTGGTCAACTACCTGCTTTTATGAATGAAAATAGTAAATTGAAAAATAGACTAATGGCACAACTTTATGCAGTTAAAAACCTCTATCCTGATAAGAAAAAATGGAATGAAGGATTTTTATGTGAATTGTCAGCACTCATTAAACGCTATCAAGCAGTGATTCATCTGCATCATATCGGATTTGTGGAGGAGTGGGAAGAAGTACTAAAGAAATGAGGAAGTATGATATGAATATCCTAGAAGAAATCCAAAACTGCTCTGTTGAGTGGAAAGAGTTGGGGGAAGTGGTTTTTACTTTGACAAGTCCTGTAAAGTTAGCTAAGAAGCAGTATCAATTAACAGGAAGAATACCGATTGTTGATCAGGGTGAACAATTCATAGCAGGCTATACAGACAATGAAAAATATCTTGAAAAAGATGAATACATAATTTTTGGAGATCATTCAGAACACATAAAATTTGTAGATTTCGCTTTTGTTCAAGGAGCTGATGGTTTAAAAATTTTGAAACCAAAGAGAGGTATAAACGCAAAATATCTATATTATTGCGTTTGTAATTTTTATAAGAAAGAGGGGAACTATAAAAGACATTGGAGTAATGCGAAAATTACTCTTATACCCATTCCTCCTTTAAAAATTCAAGAAAAAATCGTACAAAAACTTGACAAAATGACTGAGTATGTTACAGAATTGACCTCAGAATTGACCTCAGAATTGACCTCACGTAAGAAGCAATACTCTTATTATCGAGATAAACTTTTATCATTTGAGGATGAGGTTTATCAGGTTGAGTGGAAGACGTTGAGGGAATTATGTGATGTACGTGATGGTACACATGACTCCCCAGTTAAACAAAGTTTTGGAAAATATTTAATTACTTCAAAGAATGTTAAAAACGGGTCAATAACCTTTGAAGATGCTTATTACATTAGTTATGAAGATTTTGAACAAATCAATAAACGCAGTAAAGTTGATGTTGATGATTTACTTTTTACGATGATTGGAACAGTTGGTGAAATTGCTCATATCACTGATGAACCAAATTTTGCCATAAAAAACGTGTCTTTAATTAAACCTGCAGATAGAACTTTAGCTCGCTATTTATTTCACTACTTACAGTCAACAGAGGCTAAAAAATATATTGCTGAAAATAAGAGTAAAGGTAGTCAAGTTTTTTTAGCACTAGGAAAGATAAGGAATTTCCCTATCCCTTATGTTAGTAAAACTATCCAATCTCGTATTGTCCAAGTCCTTGATAACTTTGACAAGGTTTGTAACGACTTAAATATCGGACTTCCCAAGGAGATAGAACTGCGTCAAAAACAGTACGAATATTTTCGAGAAAAACTCTTGACATTCATCGCCGAAGGCGAGTACACTGAGAGTAGAGTAGAGGAGTGGGACAACTCTGCAATTATCAAACTTTTACAGTGGGTGTTTGGCCCAATTCGAGTGGAGTTGGGACAAGTTGTCAATTTACAACGCGGGAAACGTCTTGTGAGACAACAATTAGCTACTACAGGAAGTTTTCCAGTTTATCAAAACAGTTTGACGCCCTTAGGATATTATACTGAATCAAACAGAGTGAAAAATACTAGCTTTGTAATTTGTGCAGGGGCGGCTGGTGAAATTGGGTATAGCGCTATGGACTTTTGGGCAGCAGATGATGTCTACACATTAGAGACGTCAGATAATATTTCTGATAAATTTATGTACTATGTCTTGTTAAGTAAGCAAGATAGACTCAAATCGCAAGTTCGAAAGGCCAGTATTCCGAGATTATCTAAGGATGCTATTGATAAAATTACTTTTTACTTACCATCCCTTACAGAACAAGAAAGAATTGTCTCTATACTTGATAAATTCAACATCTTAACTCACTCTCTTTCTGAGGGTCTTCCTAAAGAGATAGAACAGAGACAGAAACAGTATGAGTATTGGAGAGAACGATTATTAAACTTTACTAGATAAATTCTTTAATCATTTTGAGATAGAATCTCAATTAAAACAAAAAAGGAAGCATACTATGGTTGATTATTCAAAAGTACATGAAGTAATTGCGGAAACAAATGAAGGGATTCTCTTGGCTGAGTATCAACCAGAGTATCGCACAGATAGAGAATATCAGTCAGAGGTTGACCTAGAAAATCAGTTGATTTCTGATTTGGTTAATTATCTTAACTACGAGCGACTAGATATTCATACACCTGCTGAGCTCTTAGCTAATGCTAAGGTTCAGATTGAAGAGCTTAATAAGGTAACCTTTACGGAGACTGAGTGGAATCGCTTTGTAGTGGAGTATTTAGACTGTCCCAATGAAGGGATGGTTGAAAAAACACGAAAAATCCAAGAAAATCATATCTATGACTTTGTCTTTGATGATGGACGGATTAAGAATATTTTCATCCTTGATAAGAAAAATATTCATAACAACAGCATGCAGATCATCAACCAAGTGACGCAAGTGGGGAGTCATACCAACCGTTATGATGTGACCATTCTAGTAAACGGCCTTCCGTTAGTTCAGATTGAATTAAAGAGACGAGGGGTTAGTCTGCAAGAAGCCTTTAATCAGGTTCACCGTTATAGCAAGGAAAGCTTTAATAGCGAAAATTCTTTATACAAATACATTCAGATTTTTGTCATTTCGAATGGCACTTATACACGCTACTTCGCAAATACAACAGCTCAAAATAAAAATCATTATGAGTTTACTTGTGAATGGGCAGACCGTAAAAATAAAACAATTCACGATCTTGAGGATTTTACTGTTACATTCTTGAGCAAGCGAGTCCTCCTGGAGGTATTGACTAAGTATTGTGTTTTTGACGCTGATAATACCTTGCTCATCATGCGCCCTTATCAGATAGCTGCTACGGAGAGTATTTTGCGAAAGATTCATTCATCTAATGAAATGAAGACCTTTGGCACTATCAATGCTTGTGGCTATATTTGGCATACGACGGGGTCAGGAAAAACTTTGACCAGCTTTAAGGCTGCACGCTTGGCGACAGAGTTGGACTACATTGACAAAGTGATTTTTGTGGTTGATAGAAAAGACCTTGACTATCAAACCATGAAGGAATATCAAAAATTCCAACCGAATTCAGTCAATGGTAGCAACAATACCAAAGAACTCCAACGCAGTATCGAAGAAAATGATGATCGAATCGTTGTCACAACAATTCAAAAGCTAAATAAATTTATAACAGCAAATCCAAATCATGAAATCTACAGTAAAAAATGTGTTTTGATTTTTGACGAGTGTCATCGCTCCCAGTTTGGGAAGGCGCAGAAGCGCATTAAAAAGGCCTTTAAACAGTACGCCTTGTTTGGATTTACAGGAACACCGATTTTCCCAGAAAATAGCTTGACGGGTGAAACGACACAAGAAGTTTTTGGAGAACAACTTCATAACTACGTTATCACAGATGCTATTCGAGATAAAAAAGTATTGAAGTTCAAGGTTGACTATAACTATATCAAGCCTGAAATCAATAAATATAGAGATGCAGAAAAGGCAGTCGGTCAAGAGATTGATGAGAAGAAACTCAAAAAGATGGAGAAGGAACTCCTTTTGCATCCAGAGCGGATAGCGACCATCACTGAGTACCTGTTGAGAGTTTATAATGACAAGACGCATCGAAATCAACACTATGCTCATAAGCAAAAGCAACTGTTTGGATTTAATGCCATGCTAGCTGTACAAAGTATTGAAGCAGCAAAATTATACTATGAAGAACTCCAGCGACAACAAGCAACTTTACCAGAAGCTAAACGCTTGAAAATTGCAACCATCTTTAGCTTTGCGCCAAACGAAGAACAGTCTGCTTATGGGGAAATTCAAGACGAAGAGCTAGAACCTCAAGATACAGCTATGCCTTTATCTTCTAAAGAGTTCCTTTCTAGAGCAATTGACAACTATAATCACATGTTCAAGACCAACTTCTCAACCGATGGGAAAGAGTTTCAAAATTATTATCGTGACCTTTCTAAACGAGTTAAGTCTAAGGAAGTTGATTTACTGATTGTAGTAGGGATGTTCTTGACGGGATTTGATGCTCCAACTATGAATACTCTCTTTGTAGATAAAAACCTACGTTATCATGGTTTGATTCAAGCCTTTTCAAGAACTAATCGCATTTTTAATAAAGTGAAACCTTTTGGGAATATTGTTTGTTTCCGTGATTTAGAAAAGGCTACGCAAGAAGCTATTAAGACTTTTGGAGACACCAATAAGCTTGAAATCATCTTAGAAAAAAGTTTTAGCGAATACATGGATGGTTTCGTGGATCAAGTAACGGGTATTGAGGTCAAAGGATATACTGCGGTTTGTCAGGAAATTCTGGAAAGATTCCCGAATCCGCAAGAAATTGAAACAGAGCATGAGAAAAAAGAGTTTGTTAAGTTATTTGGTGAGTTGTTGAAGCTTGATAATGTTCTTCGAAATTATGACGAATTCCAAGAGATTGAAAAACCAATTTCAGAAGGTTATCTTCAAGATTTGAAGAGTGCTTATGTGGAAATTCGAGATGAATTCTTAAACCTTAAAAACTATGAAAAGAGCAAAGATTTAGAGCTTGACCTTTCAGATGTTGAATTTGAAATTGAACTCTTAAAAACAGATGAGATTAATCTAGATTATATTCTGGCATTGATTGTTGAAAAATCTAAGAATTCTGAGTCCAAAGAGGCAATGAAAGCAGAAGTTAGTCGTGTGATTCGTTCTAGTATTGATATTCGTGCCAAAGAAGAGTTGGTTATTGGATTTATCAATGATACTGATTTAGCGAATCTGAAAGATCATGATGAGATTATCAATGCTTTTTATGCTTATGGTAAGGAGTGTAAGGCAAGAGCTATCCATGAGTTGGCTGAGTCTGAAAAGCTAGTAGATGGCTATCAATTATTCATTGATCGGGCGATTCAACGTGGATATGCGGAAAATAGTGGAACAGATTTGGATGAAATCATTCCACCAACCTCTCGTCGTAAGGGAGCTCGAGAGTTGAAAAAACACCAAATTCTTGTTAAAGTTCAGCACTTAGTTGAGATTTATAAAGGTATTTAATAGAATAAACAACATGTGACAAGAGAAAAGTAAATTTATAAAAGGAGGTCATTGTGTTAGCGATTGAAGAGATTAAAACAGTAAATGTGACAAATTTACCTAATCTGACAATTTTGACTGGTGATGATACAGGGCAATTTGAATTGATGAAATCACAATTTTTACGTCAAATTCAATATGATGCTGCAGATTTAAATATGGCTTACTTTGATATGAAAGAAGCCGTTTATCCAGATGTGGAGATTGATCTAGTGAGTTTGCCCTTCTTTTCTGAAGAGAAGATCGTCATTTTGGATCATTTTTTGGATCTGACAACAACTAAAAAACGCTATTTGACGGATGATGAGCTAAAATCTTTTGAGCAATATTTGGAGAATCCTGCAGATACAACGAAATTGGTCATTTTTGCAGAAGGGAAGTTGGACAGCAAACGACGAATTGTAAAGCTGCTCAAACGGGATGGCAAAGTGTTTGAAGCAAGTGAGCCCAAAGAACAAGAATTACGCACCTACTTTAGTAAGCAAGTTCAAGAACAGGGGTTAGAACTTCGTTCGCAAGTTTTAGAAGAATTGCTTATTAAGTCTGGTTTCGATTTTAGTGAAATCAGCAAAAACCTAGCTTTTTTAAAGGACTATAAAAAAGATGGCATCATTACAAGTGATGACATTGCTGAAGCGATTCCAAAGACTTTGCAGGACAATATTTTTGACTTGACTCAGATGATTTTGCAGCAAAATGTTGATGCGGCAAGAAGCCTGGTGCGAGACTTGACATTGCAAGGTGAAGACGAAATCAAGTTGATTGCGATTATGCTGGGACAGTTCCGCATATTTGCACAAGTGAAAATCCTCTTTGAAAATGGACGTAATGAAAGCCAAATTGTAGCAGATTTGTCTAGTTATTTGGGACGAAAGGTGAATCCCTTTCAAATTAAATATGCTTTGCGTGATGCGCGTTCTCTACAGCTTGATTTTCTGAAAAAAGCACTTGCTTGCTTGATTGAAACAGATTACCAAATCAAGTCTGGAGTTTATGAGAAAGGTTACCTCTTTGACTTGGCTTTATTAAAAATTGCTACCCACAACTTATAAGCAAATAAGTTGAAAATTTTGTTGGTCTACGTTATCATTTTCATATAAAATGAAAAAGGGGAACAAACCAATGGCAATTATTTTACCTGATTTACCTTATGCTTACGACGCTTTGGAGCCATATATTGATGAAGAAACAATGCACTTGCATCATGACAAACACCACAATACTTATGTCAATAATGTAAATGCGGCTCTGGCAAAACACCCTGAAATCGGTGAGGATTTGGAGCAACTTTTGTCAGATGTAGAAACCATTCCAGCGGATATTCGTCAAGCTGTTATCAATAACGGTGGTGGTCATCTCAACCATGCTCTTTTCTGGGAATTGATGACACCAGAAAAGACAGAGCCGTCAGCAGCATTAGCAGCAGACCTTGAAGCAACATTTGGTTCATTTGAGGACTTCAAAGCAGCATTTACAACAGCTGCAACAACTCGTTTCGGTTCAGGCTGGGCTTGGCTAGTGGTCAATCCAGACGGCAAATTAGAAGTGACTTCAACTGCTAATCAAGACACACCAATCTCTGAAGGAAAGACACCAATTTTAGGAATTGATGTTTGGGAACATGCCTACTATGTGAAATACCGCAATGTTCGTCCAGATTACATCAAAGCCTTCTTTTCAGTCATCAACTGGAACAAGGTCAATGAATTGTACGTAGCAGCAAAATAAGGTGTGCAATGAGATAGAAAAAACGAATCTGATAAGGTTCGTTTTTTCTGTTATAGTAAAATTACCTATAAATTTCTTCCAAATAAAACCAGATTTGTTGTTTGAGGAAATTCAGAGAATGATCATTTGTTCTGTCAATCACGCCAAAAACGAAATAATGATTTTTAAATAATAGCTCATAATCAATATTTTCTCCGACAATAATAATTTTTCCTCTTTGTAAAATGTCTTATCATATAAGACAATCTTCTGATGAGTAAAATCCTTAAACAGTCATTCGACATTATTGAGCAGTTTATCTTTGTAGTAATGAAAGAATGATTTTTTCGCAATGACACTCCTTACTCGTCCTTGCAAACCGTACTTCAAGATCTGGCTATCTTTTTTAGATACGGAAGCTTTTGCAGTGATTTTAAACAGGTTTCCCTGTTTTGTTTCAGTAGCAGAAGTGTCAATGCTGTTAATTTTACCGATAATAGTGATTGTCTGATTTCCAATTTTTTCTAAGATAAGTCGGGAAGTTTGTCCCTTTTTTAAATTGGTCATATAGGCTGAAGGCACGTAATAGGTGATAAGAACTTCTTTTGTTTTCGTGATATCTGGATAGATCTGAGCAATTTCTGTTCCTTTGGGGAGTAAAGACTTCCCTTTGAGCGCACTGCTGATATGAAGAATCCCTGTTTCGGGAGCAGTCAGTTGATTATTTTGAAGTTGAGCATTTGCTTGGTTCAATTGATTTTGCAAATCGGTAATTTGGGTCGAAAGGCTTGTTAACTGTTGGTCTGCTGTTTGGATAAATTGTGTGCGAAGCACCTCAATTTTAGTCGAAAGGCTATTATCATAGGTTGTTGCAGTTCCAGTACCAGCTTTTTGAATGTTTAGATTGGCTAGGGAAGATTTGAGGTTGGATATATTCGTATTAATCTGAGATAGGTATTGATTTGTAGTTGACGGATCAGGTTTGACTTGATATTCATTTTTATATAGGTTAAAGGTTGCTTGATGAGGATTATTTTGGGGCAAATTTGAAGCGTTGCTAGAAATGGCATGATACAGTTCATGATAATCATTCATTTGTTTTGTTAATTCGTTCATTTGATCATCAATAGCAGCAATCGTATGGTTGGTTAAAGAAGCTTGTTTACTAACTTCGGAATTATTTTTTGAAATGCCGATAGTTAAATCTTCTGATTGTTTGATAAAATTGTTAAATGTGTTGGCATAGCCAAACTCATCTTTGTTTGTAAAAAGATTTGTTCCCTGCTGTAAACTGTTCTTTAATGTTTCTAATTCTGCTTTTTGGCGCTGGTAAGTGGCAAGTTGCGTTTCAATGGCTGTTTGTTGGGAAGCTTCCATATTTTTTGCATATTGAACCAACAACTCTCCTTTGGTGACGGTCTTATTTTCAGCTAAATGATTGGTCAGAACCGTATTGTCACTGGTTGACTGAATCATGGCAATGACTTTCGTTGGTGTGATTTCGCCAATGGATTTGACAGTCACTTCTTTTTGCCCGACAAAGGAAAAGAGGACAAGAAATAGAACGAAGAATGCCAAAGGCAGAATGAGAACGGTCGCAAAGTTATGGTATCTTCGATGATAAAATTCTGCACTTTTAAACAGATTGGGATTCATAATTTACTCCTTATTTATTAAATAGATGATAATAAAAACCTTTTCTTCCTATCAATTCAGTATGAGAACCAGTTTCAATCACTTTTCCTTGGTCGAGGACAATAATCTGATTTGTACGCTTTGAGATGCTGAGACGATGAGCAACAAAAATAATGGTTTTGTCGGGTAATTTCATGAGATTATCAATGACTTTTTTCTCTGTTAAAACATCTAATCCACTCGTTGCTTCATCTAAAATGAGAATAGGAGATTTCGTCAGCAGAGCGCGTGCAAGTGCAATTCGTTGCCTTTGTCCACCAGATAATCCAGCTCCGTCAGACAATTCTGTCTGGTATCCCAGAGGCATTTGTTCAATGTCTGAGCGGATTTCTGCAATTTCACAAGCACGAAGAATGTCTGATTGAGAAACTGCTTGATTGGCTCCTAATGTGAGGTTTTCTAGAATGGAACCGCTAAAGATGTAAGCTTGCTGAGGCAGGTAGTTGATATATTGCCGAAGAACTTTCCTGTCAATCGTCTTGAGGTCATTTCCATTGAGGCGAATTTGCCCTTGATAAGGCTCATAAAAATGAACAATCATCTTAGCAAGTGTTGTTTTTCCCGAACCGCTGACGCCGACAAGACTAATTTTATCTCCCTTCTTGATAGTCAAACTAATATCTGATAAAGTATCTCGTCCAAATCCGTATTTATAGGAGACGTTATGGAAAGTAATATCTCCAGCTAAGAATTTTTTCTCCGTAAGGACTTGCTTGGTTTTGAATTCGGATTCTACCAGATAAACTTCATTCAGTCGATGATTGGCAACTTTAGCTGATTGCAGTTTGGTTTGAAGATTGATGATACTTTCAAGTGGACTGGTAAAGTATGAAAGGAGAGTATTGAAAGTAATCAGTTGACCAATTGAAATCTTTTGAGACATAGCCAAAGAGGCTCCGACCCAGAGAATGACCACATTCAAAATAAATTGTGCTCCTTGTTTGAGTACTGTCTGCATAATAGAATATTTACTTAATGTGAAAGTCTTATCCAGATAATCAACAAACTCGCTATCAATCTTTTGGTAACGGCTTTCTTCGCTGGTTAAAGATTTAATGGTTTCAATTCCGTTGATATCTTCGATAATGGTAGAATTTACCATAGCATTGCTTTGCATAACATCGTTATTCATTTTTTCAAAAGGCTTCATAAAAGCAAAAATAATGAGAGCGTAGATAGGAATTGCAAGCAAGGTGAGTAAAAAGAGATTGGCATTTTGCAGTAAAAGAACACTGCCGACAATCATCACAATGGACAAATCAAGAAAGAGAGACAGGATAGTTGAAGCTAGAGCATCAATAATGGAGTTGGCATCTGTAAAACGAGAAATAATCTCCCCAGTGCGTCTCGTCGCAAAAAAGGACATTGGTAATTCAAAAATATGCCGAATATAAGACAAAATCACATCAATTGTTAATCGTTGACTGAGCACTGTTAGCAGGTAGTCTCTTGAAAAACTCATCATTTGCTGTAAGATGTAGGCAATGATAAGCCCAATTGAAATAATCCCAAGAGTTGATTTCATCTGATTTGGGATGTATTCGTCCAAAACACCTTGCAGATAATAGGAGCCCACAATGTTGATGAGGGTCACGAGCAAACTAGCTAAGACAATATAAAAAATCAAAGAACGCTGTTTAAAGATGAGTGGTAAAAAGCTAGCAAGCCCGTTCTTCTTATCCTTATGAGGTTTATAGCTAGGTTTCGGTGCGAGAAAGATAGCAACACCAGTCCAATCTTTTGCAAATTGTTTTTTGCTAATCTTAGTTATTTTGACAGTTGGATCAGGATCACCGATAAGCAAGTGCTTTTTCTCGTTTTTATAAACGACATAATAGTGTTGAAGCTTGCCGTCTTTGTTGACATGTACGATGAAAGGATAGGGAAGCTTTTCTGTATCAAACAATGTCATATCTGCTTGGATTGGTCGGGTTTCAAAGCCCATTTCTTTTGCTGCTTTGACAATTCCAAGTGCAGTTGTCCCTTCTTTGTCTGTCTTTGCTAGCTCTCTCAAGTGTGCTAAAGAATAATTTGAACCATAGTATCTAGCAATGGAAGCCAGAGCAGCAATACCACAATCTCTAGCATCTATTTGCGGCACAAACGATTTTTTAAAATTCACTATAATGTTTTCCTTTCGTTTTGTAATGTTATTTTCTCAAAAAACGCAAGAAAAAGAGCATTTTAATCTTAAATGGTCGTTCTGATGTCTTAAATGGTTAAAAAATACCATTCAAGATGTCAAAGCTACTGTTTAAGAATTTAATGTTTACAAAACCAAGAAAATGGTTATATTTAAATTATGTTCAAGATAATTTCAATTGAACAATTTTAAAAGTCAATTTTATAAATTGAAAGAGGAAAATCTGATGGTAGAGATAAACTGGTTTTCAGGTGGCAAAGAGAGACGAGATGAAGCAGTCACTATTATTGACGAGCTACTTTCAAATTTGGCAAATCCTGATTTGAAGGAAGTCTTGTTATCTTATCGTGAAGAGTTGAAAAAGCAGGAAATAGCAACTCCATTTATATTAAGTCGTATGAATCTTGCTCTTTCTCAAAAGCTGATTGAGAAGAATATTCATTTATCAGAAGTTCAGTCTAATCAGTTGAAGAGATTAAGAAGTTTATCAAATATACGGTATATATTTTAACCTAGCTAATATAAACCTATATAAAAATGCATTAGAACACGAATAATAACTTTTTCATTGCTTCATATAGACAGTTTGATTTGTAACAGTAAATAGCAATCTCTTAGTGATATGATTAATTACGTCTGTGAAATGATGTACTGGAAACGTAAAAGATGAGATGATTAGAAAGTAGGAATATATGACTTATTTAAAGAAACTACAACTATGGATTTTAGGTGGCTTAATAGGAACCTTGCTTTTAGACTATTGGTCACACGATTTAAAGCAGCTTTATGCTATTGTTGCGACTTATGTGATGAGTTCAGTCTATACATTTATCTGCATAAAAATATTGAAGTTTAATGAGAGGCTCACATTGCTGTCGGCTGTTATGTTGTCGGTTGTAGTGATGATTGTTTGCTTATATTTTTTACCTCAATTTATCCTATAAAAATGGAAGACTTTTATTAAGGTAAGAATAAATCAAAAAGTGGAGAATACCATGAAAGTAATTTATAAAAATCAAGTAGCTAATGTTTGGAAAATTGGTAAGGAAACTGAACAGCCTGATTGGGTGAAAGCAGCTTTTGCTAAAAATTATTTGTATTGGTTGGATGATTATCTTCGGATTTTAATGGCAGGACTAAATCCTTCTACGCTAGAAAATTTAAAAATTGGCGCACTTGGAACAGTAGGCGGTGGATTTGCTGGTTATGGCATGTATGTGCTAGGGTATATTGATGATTATTTGGATGTAACCAATCACCGAGTCGTCTCTCAAAAAACATTTGAAAAAGAGTATCATGTTCAAGAAAATTTTAAAATAAATTGATTTTTTATCACTTTTTAGCAGACTAGCTGAGATAGTTTTACCATTCAAGGGATCAGAGCTATCATTTAGGATTTTTTTAAATGAACTAGAATTATTAGTTTATACTGTATATATACAATAAAGGAAGTTGAAAATAGTTAATGATTCTGTTTATCATATCTTGTTATTTTTTTATTCTTCCTATATAATGAGGTATATAAGTTAGGAGAAGTGCGTGAGTAAAAAGACAATAATTCTTTGTTTGATTGGTTGCTTTATGATGTGTGGTGTGTTGGTGTTAAGTGCTGTGCACTTTGGGCAAGCTAGAAAGCCACATCATACGAAGGTAGCTAAAAGTTACACAGTTAGTCAAGAAAAGAAAAAAAGTCCGTCAAAAGAGTCGAAACCAGCAACTACTCGTGTTCCAACAAAAAGTATGGAAGAAAAGCAGAAAGTCATGGAAGTTGATTTGCCGGTAATGGGAGCTTATGGTTTGTATTATGATTATGCCAATCTAAATTTGGTTCAAGTCGTACAGGCGTATCTAGATGAGATGGGAATTGATCATTCACAAGTTGCATTTTCTTATAAGGATTTAACGAGTGGGCAAACCTATGCTATGAATGAGACACAGCCGATGACAGCAGGATCAACTTACAAATTGCCATTAAATATGTTGGTCGTTGATGAGGTAGAAAAGGGAAATTTATCACTAACCGAGCGGTTTGATATTACACATACTCGCTATGAATATATCGGTGAACACAATAATTACGTAGCGGCATTTAATGGGGAAATGAACATTCCTGAGATGCAGGAATACTCTCTTCTCTATTCTGAAAATACACCTGCTTATGCTTTAGCGGAACGCTTAGGTGGCTTGGATAAAGCCTATACGATGTATCAGCGCTATGGAAAAGGAAGGGGCGAGATTAAGACAATCAACCAACAGAATCAAACAACGACGGATTATTATATTCAGGTATTGGATTATCTTTGGAAACATCAGGAAAAATATAAAGATATTTTGTATTATATCGGTGATTCTTTTCCAAATGAATACTATAAACGATATGTAAGAGACATTCCAATCTACCAAAAGCCAGGTTATGTTGCAGAGGCATTAAATGTAGACGCAGTTGTGTGTGAGGGAAAGCCTTATTTGATTGCCCTTTATACAGCAGGACTGGGAGGAACGACTTCAGAGAGTGATGAAATCAGCGGTGTTGGTATTACGCAAGTTGGGCAATTGGCCTATGTCATCAATGAATGGCATCGAGTGAATATGAATTAAGATACATATATTTATGTGGCAAAGGACACGTTGTAAAAAGAACAAATTTCAGAAAAATGTAAGGGCTCTCTTTAAGATTGAAGCCCTTTTGTGTTATAATAAGAGCAGAATGTAAAAAAAGGATCACAAGGATATCATGATTAACAAAGAGCATTATCGTTACATTAGGGAACATCCTGCTTTTGAAAATTTACCAGTTGAATATTTTGATAAAATAGCGGTTGAGATTCAATTTCGTAAAGTACCAAAAGGACAAATTATTTTCTTTTCTGGAGACAAACGAGAGCGACTTTTTTTGATTTATAAAGGCTATGTTCGGATTGAACAGTACGACCAGACAGATTCATTTAATTACATTGATTATGTGAAAGAAAATACCATGTTTCCTTATGGTGGTATGTTTGAAGATAAAGATTATCATTATTCTGGGATTTCTGTGACGGATTTAGAATACTTTTCGATTCCTGTTGACTTGTATGAATATTATTCTAAGCAAACTATAAAGCAAACGTTATTCATTACACATAAGTTATCGAATATTTTGCGTTTCCATGAATTACGCTTGCGAAATTCTGTTTTAGCGAGTGCGACAGAGCGAGTTATCCAAGCGATTTCTATCTTGTGTATTGATTTTTGCCAAGATAGAGATGATATTCCTTTTGCACTTAGTATGAAAGAACTAGCTAAACTAGGTGCAACTACTCGTGAAACAGTTAATCAAGTGTTGAAAAAATTAACAGAAGAAAACATTATTCAATATCATCGTAAGAAACTTATCTTTTTGAATAAAGAATACTTTTTAAAATATTTTGAAGATATGTAATGCAAAAGAGGGCGAATTGTAGTAGAAAACGCAATTTCTTGCCCTCTTTTTCATTTAGACAAATATGAGCTTAAGAATTTGATTAATTTCTAAAAAATAATTATTCATAAAACCAATAAAATGCATAAAATATTTATAGAAAGCGTTTTATTTTGAAATAATATTAGAATTTCTTTTAAAAAAAGCAAAGGATTTGGCATTTTGAATGTACAATTGATTGTGAAAGCGCAAACAAAAGATATTACAATATAACATGTAAATAGAACTTAAGGAAACTTAAGTCACAAAGAAAAAGAGGAGGACATAAGATGTCTACACATCCTATTCATGTTTTCTCAGAAATAGGAAAACTGAAAAAAGTTATGCTACATCGTCCTGGTAAAGAGTTGGAAAACTTGATGCCGGATCACTTGGAACGTCTGCTTTTTGACGATATTCCATTTTTGGAAGACGCTCAAAAAGAACATGATGCTTTTGCAGACGCTCTTCGTAAAGAAGGTATTGAAGTTCTTTACCTTGAAAAGTTGGCCGCTGAATCATTGACTTCTCCAGAAATTCGTAACGAATTTATTGAAGAATATCTTGATGAAGCAAATATCCGTGGGGCACAAACCAAAGTTGCCATTCGCGACATTCTTCATGGTATAGAAGACAACCTTGAATTGGTTGAAAAGACAATGGCAGGTTTCCAAAAAGCAGAATTGCCAGAAATTCCTGAAGAAGCTAAAGGCTTGACAGACTTGGTAGAATCCGACTATCCATTTGCTATTGACCCAATGCCAAACTTGTACTTCACACGTGACCCATTTGCTACAATTGGTAATGCTGTGTCATTGAACCATATGTACTCAGATACACGTAATCGTGAAACACTTTATGGTAAATATATTTTCAAATACCATCCAGTATATGGTGGCAATGTTGAATTGGTTTATAACCGTGAAGAAACAACTCGTATCGAAGGTGGAGATGAACTCGTTCTTTCTAAAGATGTCCTTGCAGTAGGTATTTCACAACGTACAGACGCAGCATCTATTGAAAAACTTTTGGTTAATATCTTTAAGAAGAATGTTGGCTTCAAGAAAGTGATTGCATTTGAATTCGCTAATAATCGTAAATTCATGCACTTAGATACAGTCTTCACAATGGTTGACTATGACAAGTTCACGATTCACCCAGAAATTGAAGGCGACCTTCGCGTTTACTCTGTTACTTATGAAAATGAAAAACTTCATATTGCAGAAGAAAAAGGCGATTTGGCTGAATTGTTAGCTAAGAATCTTGGTATTGACAAAGTTCATTTGATTCGTTGTGGTGGTGGAAATACTGTTGCTGCTGCTCGTGAACAATGGAACGACGGTTCAAATACCCTTACAATTGCACCAGGCGTGGTAGTGGTATATGACCGTAACGTTGTTACAAATAAGATTCTTGAAGAATACGGACTTCGTTTGATTAAGATTCGCGGAAGTGAATTGGTTCGCGGTCGTGGTGGACCTCGTTGTATGTCAATGCCATTTGAACGTGAAGAACTTTAAGATTAGAAAGAGGAATAATTAGAATGACAAACTCAGTGTTCCAAGGACGTAGCTTCTTGGCAGAAAAAGATTTTACACGTGCAGAATTAGAATATCTTATCGGTTTAGCAGCTCATTTGAAAGATTTGAAAAAGCGCAATATTGAACATCATTACTTAGCAGGTAAAAATATTGCTCTCTTGTTTGAAAAAACTTCAACTCGTACTCGTGCAGCTTTTACAACAGCAGCGATTGACCTTGGTGCTCATCCAGAATACCTAGGAGCTAACGACATCCAACTTGGCAAGAAAGAATCTACTGAAGATACTGCTAAAGTATTGGGACGTATGTTTGATGGAATTGAATTCCGCGGATTCAGCCAACGCATGGTAGAAGAATTAGCAGAATTCTCAGGTGTTCCTGTATGGAATGGTTTGACAGACGAATGGCATCCAACTCAAATGTTAGCTGACTATTTGACAGTTCAAGAAAACTTTGGTCGTTTGGAAGGCTTGACTCTTGTCTACTGTGGTGACGGACGCAATAACGTTGCAAACAGCCTT
Source organism: Streptococcus sp. IsoGale021 (assembly GCF_031142795.1). Classification (NCBI taxonomy): domain Bacteria; kingdom Bacillati; phylum Bacillota; class Bacilli; order Lactobacillales; family Streptococcaceae; genus Streptococcus; species Streptococcus sp. IsoGale021. The sequence goes on along the minus strand of NZ_JAKZJH010000006.1, from coordinate 53,018 downwards.
CTTGTAACAGGTGCTATCCTTGGTGTGAATGTGCACATCTTCTCTCCAAAAGAACTCTTCCCAGCTGAAGATATCGTGAAATTGGCAGAAGGATATGCGAAAGAAAGTGGCGCACATGTCTTAATTACTGACAATGCAGATGAAGCTGTTAAAGGTGCAGATGTCCTTTACACAGACGTTTGGGTATCTATGGGTGAAGAAGACAAATTTGCAGAACGTGTAGCTCTTTTGAAACCTTACCAAGTAAATATGGACTTGGTTAAGAAAGCTGACAATGAAGATTTGATCTTCTTGCACTGCTTACCAGCTTTCCATGATACAAATACTGTCTATGGTAAAGATGTTGCTGAAAAATTCGGCGTTGAAGAAATGGAAGTAACTGACGAAGTATTCCGCAGCAAATACGCTCGCCAATTTGACCAAGCTGAAAACCGTATGCATACTATTAAAGCAGTTATGGCAGCAACTCTTGGTAATCTTTATATTCCAAAAGTATAATTTAAAACCAAAACCGTTTACCAACAGCTATGAGGGCTGCGACTAATAGCTTTAGTCCAGTCCTCATTTTTGATAGTGCTCGTGTTCATTTTAGTATGATGTTAATAGAGGAAAAAGGCGATAGAACAAACAACCGTAATTACTGATGCAGTCACTCTCAGAGAAATGTAGTCTGAGACAATGCTATTCTAACCTCATTCCTACGTTTGTTGCAGCTGGATTCTATCTTGGACTACTAAAATGAAATTGAAACACTATAATGAGAAAACTCTAAGGAGGCTAATTATTTATGGCAAATCGTAAAATCGTTGTGGCTTTGGGAGGGAATGCCATCCTTTCATCTGATCCGTCAGCAAAAGCACAACAAGAAGCATTAGCAGAAACAGCAAGTCATCTTGTAAAATTGATTAAAAATGGTGACGACTTGATTATCACTCATGGAAATGGACCGCAAGTTGGAAATCTTTTATTGCAACATTTAGCGGCAGATTCTGAAAAAAACCCAGCGTTTCCGCTTGATTCGCTTGTTGCGATGACAGAAGGAAGTATCGGCTACTGGTTGCAAAATGCTCTTCAAAATGCTTTACGTGAAGAAGGTATTGAAAAAGAAGTGGCTTCTGTTGTGACACAAGTCGTGGTTGACAAAAACGACCCAGCTTTCACAAATTTGAGCAAACCAATCGGACCATTCTACACAGAAGAAGAAGCAAAAGCAGAAGCTGAGAAGAGCGGTGCTACTTTCAAAGAAGATGCTGGACGTGGTTGGAGAAAAGTCGTTGCTTCACCAAAACCAGTTGGAATCAAAGAAATTGAAACCATTCGTACACTCATCAATGCAGGACATGTCGTTGTGGCTGCTGGTGGTGGCGGAATTCCTGTTATCAAGGAAGACAATGGTCATCTTGCAGGCGTAGAAGCAGTAATTGACAAAGACTTTGCTTCACAATGTCTGGCTGAATTGGTCGAAGCAGATCTTTTCATTGTCTTGACAGGTGTCGACTATGTTTATGTCAACTACAATAAGCCAGATCAAGCTAAGTTGGAGCGTGTCAATGTAGCTCAATTAGAAGAATACATCAAGCAAGAACAGTTTGCACCAGGAAGTATGTTGCCTAAAGTGCAAGCAGCTATTGCCTTTGTAAATGATCGACCAGAAGGCGAAGCTGTCATTACTTCTCTTGAAAACTTAGGTGCTTTAATTGAGTCTGAAAGCGGAACGATTATTGAAAAGGGATAACAGAGTGTTATCATTTATAAGTTTAAGACTGTAATAAAACTTTTTAAAACAATGTTAGTGCTTCCTATTTTTAGATTTGCTTTCTTTTGATCTATTTTACTGTTGTGAAATGATAATTTTTTTGGAAATTACTAGTTTTTTCCAGATGAATATGTTAAAATATAGTCAAAGGAAGCGCTTTCTGAAAATGGGATTCGGTTAAATTTTTACAATTTGTTACATTTAGGAGGAAAACAAATGAGTGAAAAAGCAAAAAAAGGGTTTAAGATGCCGTCATCTTATACCGTTTTGATGATTATCATTGCCATTATGGCAGTATTGACCTGGATTATTCCAGCTGGTCAATATGATGCTGATAAGTCTGGTAATCTAATTACAGGAACTTACAAGACCGTTGCTCAAAATCCACAAGGGATTTGGGATGTCTTGATGGCTCCTATTCGTGCTATGCTTGGGAAAGAACCAACTTCAGCAGCGATTGACGTTTCGTTCTTTATCTTGATGGTTGGTGGTTTCCTTGGAGTAGTCAACGAAACAGGTGCTCTTGATGTAGGGATTGCTTCCATCGTGAAGAAGTACAAGGGTCGCGAAAAGATGTTGATTTTAGTCTTGATGCCTTTGTTTGCTCTTGGCGGATCTACTTATGGTATGGGTGAAGAAACGATGGCTTTCTATCCACTTCTTGTGCCAGTTATGATGGCAGTAGGATTTGATAGTTTGACCGCGGTAGCTATTATCCTTCTTGGTTCTCAAATTGGATGTTTGGCTTCTACTCTAAACCCATTTGCTACAGGTATAGCTTCTGCGACAGCAGGTGTGGGTACTGGTGACGGTATCGTTCTTCGTTTGATCTTCTTTGTTGTAATGACAGCACTTGGTACGTATTTCGTTTATCGTTATGCGGATAAGATTCAAAAAGATCCGACAAAATCTTTGGTTTACAGCCATCGCGAAGAAGATTTGAAACACTTTAATGTAGATGCAGTTGCTAATGTAGAATCTACTCTTAGCAAGAAACAAAAACAAGTGTTGGTACTCTTTGTCTTGACCTTTGTTCTTATGATTATGAGTTTCATTCCATGGACAGACTTGAAGGTAACTATTTTTGAAAGTTTCAATAAATGGTTGATTGGACTTCCGTTCATTGGTAAGATTGTTGGTAGTTCAACATCTGCTTTGGGTACCTGGTACTTCCCAGAAGGGGCAATGCTCTTTATGGTAATGGGTATCATCATTGGTTTTGTTTACCGCATGAAAGAAAGCCGCTTTATCACTGTCTTTATCAATGGTGCGGCTGATCTTCTAAGTGTTGCGCTTATCGTAGCTGTTGCGCGTGGTATTCAAGTTATCATGAACGACGGTATGATTACTGCTACAATCCTTCACTGGGGTGAAGTAGGACTGAAAGGTCTATCATCTCAAGTATTTATCGTATTGACTTACATTTTCTATCTGCCAATGTCATTCCTTATCCCATCAACATCTGGTCTTGCCAGTGCAACAATGGGTATCATGGCACCTCTTGGAAAATTCGTCAACGTTCCAGCAAGCTTGATTATCACTGCTTACCAATCTGCTTCTGGTCTTTTGAACCTTGTTACTCCAACATCTGGTATCGTTATGGGGGCACTTGCTCTTGGACGTATTGATTTGGGTACTTGGTGGAAATTCGTTGCAAAATTGGTTGCAGGAATCTTTGTAGTAAGTATTCTACTTCTTATTTTAGGAACGTTCTTATAATAGGAAAATAACGAGGTGTTCTTTATGAAACAATTTTTAACCGAAAAAATTAAGTCTGATTATTTAGAATCGCTGAAAACAATCGTTTCCTACCCGTCAGTTCTTAATGAAGGGGAAAATGGGACACCTTTCGGACAATCTATTCAAAACGTCTTAGAAAAAATGCTAGAGATCACTAGGAGTTTAGGTTTTAAAACTTACATTGATCCTAAAGGCTATTATGGATATGCAGAAATCGGTCAGGGAGAAGAACTCCTGGCCGTTCTCTGCCATTTAGACGTTGTTCCAGCGGGAGATTTGTCCGATTGGGAAACTCCTCCATTTGAAGCAACTATAAAAGATGGTTGGATACATGGACGTGGGGTGCAAGATGATAAAGGTCCGTCCCTAGCTGCACTTTATGCTGTTAAAGCATTGATGGATGCAGGTGTGACATTTAACAAGCGGATTCGTTTCATCTATGGTACAGACGAAGAAACTCTGTGGCGCTGTATGGCTCGTTACAATGAGCTGGAGGAAACAGCGACGCTTGGTTTTGCACCGGATTCTTCTTTCCCGCTGACTTATGCTGAAAAAGGTTTACTGCAGATTAAGTTACATGGTTCAGGTTCGCAAGAACTTGCTATTGAAGCAGGAGAAGCCTTTAATGTTGTACCTGCAAAAGCAAGCTATACGGGAAATTTAGCAGATTCATTAGAAGCAGAGTTAAAAAAAGCTGCATTTGAATATGAACGGGCAGGCGATACAGTCACTGTCATCGGTGTTCCTAAGCATTCAAAAGATGCAGCTGAGGGAGTGAATGCTATTGTACGTTTGGCAACAGGACTAAATCCGCTTATTCAACACTCTGCCATTCAATTTATCGCTGAAGCAGTTAGGGAAGATGCTACAGGCAGCCGCTTGTTTGGTGAAATTTCAGATGAGCCTTCAGGAACTTTGTCATTCAATGTTTCTGGATTAAGCTTAGATCAGGACAAGTCTGAAATTCGGATTGACATGCGGATTCCAGTTCTTGCAGACAAAGATAAATTAGTACAGGAATTAAGCCAAATTGCTGAAGAATATCAATTGCGTTATGAAGAATTTGACTATCTTGCACCATTATATGTGCCGCTTGATAGTGAATTGGTCAGCACGTTAATGGCTGTCTATAAAGAAAAAACAAATGATAATAGTCATGCTGTGTCCTCTGGTGGTGCTACATTTGCTCGCACCATGCCAAATTGCGTGGCCTTTGGCGCACTTTTCCCTGGTGCTTTGCAAACAGAACATCAAGCGAATGAACGAACTGTGATTGACGATCTGTATAAGGCAATGGATATTTATGCTGAAACGATTTATCGGTTAGCTGGGAAATAGTTAGAAGAAAAAAGCTGAGAGTGGACGAAAATGTCCATTCTCAGCTTTTTCATACTTAAAAAGGTTATTCTTTACTAAAGAAGAACGGGGGTGCAAATTGTTTTAATTTGTTAAAACAATCTTGCGCTTTTTGATTGTCCTCGCAGATAATCAAGCAGACATCATCACCGCAGACTGTCGCAACAATTTCGGAAAATTCTAGAGCATCTAAGATAGAGCCGAATGATTGTGCCAATCCAGGAAGAGTTTTCATGACAACTTGATGTTGAACAGGACGCAACATAATCAAGGCATCTTCCATATAGAGACGCAGCCGTTTTTCCCAGCGTGAAGGTGCCATGCTATTGATAATATAATAAGAAATATCTGCTTCGTGTACTTTTACTAAGTTCAAAGCTTTAATGTCTCGAGAAAGTGTGGATTGCGTCACTGTAACGCCATTTGCTGAAAGCAAATCTTGTAATTCTTGTTGTGTGTGAATTTTTTTCTCTAGGACAAGCGAGCGAATGAGTCGATGACGACTTTCAATTTTATTCATATTTCACCTATTATTTTATAAACATGGCATCGCCAAAACTGAAAAAGCGATATTTTTCATCAATGGCATGCTGATAAGCAGAGAGCACTAATTCTCTGCCCGCAAATGCTGAGACGAGCATGACAAGAGTGGACTTAGGTAAGTGGAAATTGGTAGAAAAGGCATCCACCACTTTCCAATCATAACCTGGTTTGATAAAGATATTGGTCCAACCAGAGTCAGCTTTGATTTCCCCGTTAAACTTTGAACCGATTGTCTCCAAAGTACGGATAGAAGTCGTTCCGACCGCTATAACACGTTTCCCGCTGGCTTTGACCTGTCGAAGCGTGTCAGCTGCTTCTTCAGACAGTGTATAGAATTCTGAATGCATCTCGTGTTCATCTACATTGTCTACAGAGACAGGACGGAAGGTTCCTAGACCAACATGAAGCGTCAGATAGACTAATTTCACACCTTTAGCTTCAATCTGAGCCAGCAGCTCTTTGGTAAAATGAAGCCCGGCAGTAGGAGCAGCCGCTGAGCCATTTTCTTTAGCATAAACAGTCTGATAGCGTTCACGGTCTTTTAATTTTTCATGAATATAAGGCGGCAAGGGCATTTCGCCCAGACTTTCAAGCACTTCCAAGAAAATCCCTTGGTAATGGAAATGTACAATTCGTCCGCCGTGTTCTAATTCTTCTAAGACAGTTGCTGTTAAGCGCCCGTCACCAAAAGATATAGCTGCTCCGACTTTTAAGCGCTTGGCTGGCTTCGCTAGCACTTCCCAATCATCTCCTGCGATGTTTTTCAACAGTAGTAATTCAACATGTCCGCCTGTTTCAGGCTTTTCACCATGAAGGCGTGCTGGCAAGACGCGCGTATCATTCATGACCAAAGCATCTCCAGGATGTAATTGATCAATAATCTCATCGAAGTGAGTATCTTCCAGTTGACCAGTTTCGTGATTTACGACCAAGAGGCGTGAAGCATCTCGTTTTTCTAAAGGGGTTTGTGCAATTAACTCTTCTGGTAAATGAAAGTCAAAATCAGCAGTATTCATACATTCTCCTTAAGCTGTAAATAAAATCCATAATGAATAACAAGAAGCAACAAGTGGCAGGCACATGAGTAAAATGCCTAAAATCAATAGGGTATAATGCCACATTCGCTTGGTGTTGAGAAAGATTGCAGTAATAAGAAAAGCAACTCCCATGAAAAATAAACAGAATAAATAGACTAACATTCTTCTATTATAGCACGATTTTTCGTGCAAACAAGCGTGGATTTTTTAAAAAGAAACAAATTCTCTTGACAAAAATTGGTCTATACCATATAATATGGTTAAGTAAAGAAAAGGAGCTCAACGATGAGAATTATTCAAGTAGAAAATCAAGCAGCCGGTGGCAGAGTAGCCTTTGAATTGTTAAAAGAAAAATTAGCTGAAGGAGCAAAAACGATAGGTTTGGCAACAGGAAGCAGTCCTTTGAGTTTTTATGAGCAAATTGTTGAAAGTGACCTTGATTTGTCAGGTTTAACCAGTGTGAATCTAGACGAGTACATAGGATTAAGTGGGGAAAATCCTCAGTCTTATCGTTATTTTATGCAAGAACATTTATTTAATCAAAAGCCTTTTAAAGAAAGCTTTTTACCAAATGGTGTTGCTGAAGACGCGGAAGCAGAAGTGAAACGTTACAACCAAATCTTGACAGAACATCCTGTTGATTTGCAAATTTTGGGAATTGGTACAAATGGACATATTGGTTTTAATGAGCCGGGAACGAGCTTTGATAGTACTGTTCATGTAGTGGATTTGGAGCAATCAACTATTGAAGCCAATGCTCGTTTCTTTGATAAAATAGAAGATGTACCGACGCAAGCTTACTCAATGGGGATTCGGAATATTCTCGATGCAAAATCTATTATTTTATTTGCTTATGGTGCTTCAAAAGCTAAAGCGATTGCAGGAACAGTAGAAGGACCGATTACAGAAGAATTGCCTGGAAGTGCTCTTCAAAAACATGAAGATGTGGTTGTTATCGCAGATAAAGAAGCCTTAAGCATTTTAAAAAAATAAGAATCTATTTCCTATCTAATTTTTAGGTAGGTTTTTTATTATTTAAAAAAATTTCCTTATCTTACAGGAAAAATATGCTATACTAGAAGATAAGTGAGAACTCAGGAGGATTCTAGTGAAAAAGTTGTTAGCTATTTTTTGTTTTTTTGTGTTGTGTGTGGGAACAACCACTATTCATGCGGACGAGTTAGTTGATATGGCGCAAAAAATGTATCCAAACGAGAAGGTCAATCCAATCAATCGTCCGAAATCATCCTTGATAGTAGATGCTAATACGGGAAATATCCTTTGGCAAGACAATATTGATGAAGTTCGTGATCCTGCCAGTATGAGCAAATTGATGACCTTGTATTTAGTTTTTGAAGCAATTCAGCAAGGAAAGTTGAGCGAAAATACAGTTATCAAAGCAACACCACGTGATGAAGCAATTGCCAAAATTTACGAAATTTCCAATAATAAAATTGTGGCGGGAGTAGATTATACTGTCTCTGAATTGATTACGATGACAGCTGTTCCATCTTCAAATGCGACAACTGTTATGTTAGCCAATTATTTATCTAACAATGATCCAGATACATTTTTGGACATGATGAATGCCAAGGCAAAAGAATTAGGTATGACCAATACAAAATGGTTCAATGCTAGCGGAGCTGCAGCTGTTTCTTTCAAAGGCTTGTATACTCCACAACGGTATGATAACAATGCAGCCAATCAGACAACGGCGCGCGATTTAGCCATTTTAGGGTACCATTTCGTCAAGAATTATCCAAATATTTTAAATTACACCAATAAACCAATCGTAACGGTGAAAAAGGGAACGCCGTATGAAGAAACCTTTGAAACCTATAATTACTCACTTCCCGGTGCCAAATATGGCATCGAAGGCGTCGAAGGTTTAAAGACGGGGTCAAGTCCACGAGGAGCTTTTAATTACATCGCAACGATTAAACGAGGTAATCAGCGTTTGATTAGTGTTGTCATGGGAGTTGGAAATTGGGCTGATCAAGATGGAGAATATTATCGTCACCCATTTGGGAATGCTTTGATCGAAAAAGCCTATGCTGATTATGAATATAAAAAAGTTTTTAATGCTGGTGAGCGAAAAATCAATGGAAAGACCTATAAATTATCAAAAGATTTCTATGCCACAGTGAAAAAAGGAACTGCAGCAAAAACGGTTGTGGAAAATGGAGTATTGAAAAACGAGAATGGTTTGGAACAACTTTCTTCGCTCATTTCGAACGGAGAACATGTTACAGAAAAAGGAAGAACAATTAAAAACAGTACAGCTAAATCAACTGTAAAAACTACAACAGCAAAATCTAGCGGAAAAAGTTTGAAGCAACTCTTTTTAGATTATCACATTCTGGTCGCAGTTCCGTTGCTTATTCTTTTGCTCATTGTCGTTTTTGAAGCAACGAAACGTAAGCAAAGAAGAAAACAGCGTACGACTAACGATACACAATTATCTCGTCGTCAGAAACGTTAATTACTCATTTGTAGAATAGAAAGCTCGATTGGTTGATCCAGTCGAGTTTTGTCACCTTTTTTAAGGGGAAGGAAAATCATGTTTAGGAAATTTCAAAATAGCTATTTTGCTTATTTTTTGATGTATGATTTTTATTTTTTATCGTATTCGCTTTTTTCGACTTTAATTTCAGTTTATATGTTGGATAAAGGCTATTCAGCTAGTCAGGTTTCGCTGGTTGTTTCCGCCTCGTTCTTTTCTTCAATGATTGTGCAGCCTATTATGGGTGTTTTGAATGACGCGATTGGCATTAAAAAAGTAACCATTTATAGTTTCCTTCTGATTATTGTGGGAGCAATTTGTTTCATGCAAGCCAATAATCTCTTGCTGTTGACAATTTGGTATAGTGCTGTTTTAATGTTGGTAAATGGTGTCAATCCTGTTATGGATGTGCTGGCGGCTCAAAGTCCTTATACTTATGGGAAAATCCGTATCTGGGGGACTTTTGGTTATGCAATGGGTTCGCAATTGGCAGGATTGATTTATAAATTCATCTCTCCTCAAGTGATTTTCATCGTGTTTATCGGCATGATGTGTGTGAGCATTCTTGGAGTGCTAGGGATTGATCCGAAACACGATCAACCTCGCAAAAAGACTAAACAAACGAAAAATGATTCCTATATTGGACAGATTTTTAAAAATAAAACATATTTGTTTTACCTCGTTATTGTAGCGCTCTATTCTGGAGTGGGAAATACAGGGCATACTTATATTCCTTCTATGTTAGAGCACAGCGGTTTAAGTGTCAATATGGCAACAACTGTGGTAGCTATTTCTGTGATTTGTGAGTCGCCGTTGATTTTCTTTTCTTATCTTTTTATGGATAAGATTCCAATTAAAAAATTGCTCTACATTCCTTTGGGAATTTTGCTTTTACAGTATGTAATTTATGGGTTGGATTTGGGGCTTACCTCCAAGATTCTCTTGACTTTGATGTCTAAGCACGCCACAGGCATGTTGCTGATTATGGTGACTTTGAAGATTGTTGCTAACGTAGTAGATGAGAAATATCTGGTGACAGCCATTGCCCTTGTTCAAACAGCCCGAAATTTGGGAACCATTCTGATTCAGAATATTGCAGGCGATTTGATAGACCAGTCTGGCTATGAAATGATGAGCTTTTTCTTAGCTGGTGTTATGATTGCTGTTATTATTCTTGTGGCGTTTTTAAAAATTCCAGAGCGAAAGAATCAAAACTTATTTGGCTAAAGCAAGAGACGTGTAAAAAAGCTGGGACGAAAGCCTCCAGCTTCATGGCATATTGTATAATAAAGCAATGACAAATTAGTTGCCGGATAAGACTCATGAAGCGAGTCTTAACGTTGTTTGCTTTTTAAGCTCGAAAAAGCACTTTTGATAAAAACGTCGTTTGCGTCATTCCCCACTTTGACAGTCTGAGAGATTATTAAGTAACTTTACGGGTGAGACAGAATTAAAAATTTTCAAATTTTAGTTCTGTTTTACTCTTTTTATTTTACTCGTTGTTTTTTTCCTAAATAGAAAGAGGCACACACAGGCAATCAGGCTGATACATCCATAAACGACTAAAAACGAAAGTGCAATATTAAAAGGCTTGATACCAAGTAGAAAAAGTCCTGTTTTTAAAACACCGTCTATAAAACCAGCAAAGATAAAAGTAGAAACTTTCTTTTTCTGAAAGAAAAGAGGTAAGCTAAAAGGAAAAGTAAATAGGAAGATAGAAAGCGGGCGTGAATCAATGGGCAAAAAGTATACTAAAAAGGCTATTATCGAACAAGTTATAGCAATAATAGGTATATAACTCAAAGATTTTTTGTAAACATTGAAGAAATTTGTAATCATAGCTGAATGAGACGCCCTTTCTTGGATAGAGAAACATGATGTAGATTTTATATTCTTTTTCTTCATTATAGAAATAAATGAGTAGAAAAGCAGGCGCTTTCACAAACTTTGAATCTATTTCTATCACTTTTCCGCATTGCTGTGGCAAAAATATGAATTTTAAAAGCGTTTTCTTAGGAGTATAATAAAAATATCAAAATCAGGAGGATTTTAGACATGTCAACATTTAAAGACGGATTTCTCTGGGGCGGAGCAGTTGCAGCTCATCAACTGGAAGGTGGTTGGCAAGAAGGTGGCAAGGGCATTAGTGTGGCTGATGTGATGACAGCAGCTCGCCACGGGGTTCCGCGTGAAATTACGGCAGGAGTGTTGCCGGGCAAATATTACCCAAATCATGAAGCAATTGATTTTTATCATCGTTATAAGGGGGACATTGCTCTCTTTGCGGAAATGGGCTTCAAGTGCTTCCGAACTTCTATCGCTTGGACGCGGATTTTTCCTAAGGGAGACGAAGAAGAGCCCAATGAAGCTGGTTTACAGTTCTATGATGATCTTTTTGATGAATGCCTCAAATATGGGATTGAACCGGTCATTACTCTATCTCACTTTGAAATGCCTTATCATTTGGTAACCGAGTATGGTGGTTGGAAGAACCGCAAGGTTATTGATTTCTTCGTCCGCTTTGCAGAAGTCGTCTTCAAGCGCTATAAGGACAAGGTCAAATACTGGATGACCTTCAATGAAATCAACAATCAAGCCAACTATCAAGAAGATTTTGCTCCTTTCACCAATTCTGGTATTGTTTACAAGGAGGGAGATGACCGGGAGGCCATCATGTATCAGGCAGCTCACTACGAATTGGTAGCTTCTGCACGGGCAGTTAAAATCGGTCATGAGATCAATCCCGACTTCCAAATTGGCTGTATGATTGCCATGTGTCCGATTTATCCAGCTACTTGCAATCCTAAGGATGTCCTCATGGCTATGAAAGCCATGCAAAAGCGTTATTATTTTGCAGATGTCCATGTTTTCGGTCTCTATCCAGAACATATTCTTAAATATTGGGAAAGAAAAGGTATAAAGGTTGATTTTACCGAGCAGGATCAGGAAGATTTGCTGGCTGGAACGGTTGATTACATCGGCTTTAGCTACTATATGTCCTTTGCCATTGATTCCCACCGGGAAAACAATCCCTACTTTGACTATGTGGAAACCGAGGACCTGGTCAAGAATACTTATGTTCAGGCTTCAGAATGGGACTGGCAGATTGATCCAGAAGGTCTGCGCTATGCTCTCAACTGGTTCACCGATCATTATCACCTGCCGCTCTTTATCGTAGAAAATGGTTTTGGTGCCATTGACAAAGTGGAAGCAGACGGTATGGTGCATGATGATTACCGGATTGACTATTTGGGCGCCCATATACAGGAAATGAAAAAGGCTGTGGTAGAAGACGGGGTTGACCTCATGGGTTATACACCTTGGGGCTGTATCGACTTGGTGTCTGCAGGTACCGGTGAAATGCGCAAACGTTACGGTTTCATCTATGTAGACAAGGACGATGAGGGAAATGGAACCTATGAGCGTTCGCCTAAGAAATCTTTTGCTTGGTATAAGGAAGTGATAGCTTCAAATGGAGCAGCAGTAGACTAAATCGGAGATTATCATGAGTAAAAGAATAACCTATGTCATCAAATTTTCTAAAGGAGTCGCTGTGCCAGACTTGGCTGCCAATCCAGCTATCACCCAGCATTTAACCATTAAGTTGAAAAATGCAGACGGTTTTGTCGTAGACAGTGACATCAATGATGTGAAGATTCAAGAGTTGATAATGTCTGCTTACGGTTTGGAAAAGAAAGATGTTCTGGTTTTATCCAAATTTCCGGGGCTGACAAATCTTTTTTAGACTGCGTAGATAATAAAAGAGCGAGGTTAGATTTTCCTAGCCTCGTTTTTATGAAAGGGGAACATATATGATTGGAAGTATAGCAGCGATATTAACTACTTTTGCCTTTTTACCGCAGGTCATTAAAGTCATCAAAACCAAAGACACAGAGTCTATTGCGCTTGGCATGTATCTGATGCAAGTTGTTGGTATTGCTTTGTGGCTGTTCCATGGTCTGGTGATTGACGATCTGCCTTTGATTATGGCAAATAGCGTGTCTTTGGTTTTATCAGGAACCATTCTCTATTATAAATTAAAATATAAGTAAAAAAGTAACTAAGGAAATATTTCCGTTTCACTACGGAAAAAAATAAGATGGAAGTTGTAATCGTTTTCATCTATAATGAGTTTATAAAATAAATTTTATTTATAAGGAGAAAATCTTATGGCTAAAGTATTGATTATCTGTGCAGCAGGTATGTCATCTTCTTTGATGGCAAAGAAAACAACGGAATTTTTAAAGGGTAAGGGGCATGATATTGAAGTAGATGCTGTTAGTGCGACAGAAGGCGGCAAAGCGATTGCTGCTGCCGAATATGACCTCTATCTCATCAGCCCGCAAACAAAGATGTATTTTAAACAATTTGAAGAAGCAGGTGCAAAGGTTGGAAAGCCTATTGTACAAATTCCACCACAAGCTTATATTCCAATTCCGATGGGAATTGAAAAAATGGCAAATCTTATCTTGGAAAAGATTTAAAGTTTCAGCGCAAAAAAGGATAAAATAGTTCTTACAGATGTGGAAGGAGAACTGTATTGCTACATCAGAAAGAAAAATTGATTCTGCAATCCTTATTGGAGAACAAAAATCACTATATGACGAGTAAGGAGTTAGCCAAGCAGCTTTCTTGCTCTGATCGTACGATAAGAACTTATCTGAAATCCTTGATGGACTGGAATCCTCATGAAACAGGCTGGAAAATTATTGCCAAGCAAGGTTATGGCTATAAATTAGAACTGCAAGATAAAGCCCTTTGTCAAGATTTTATACAGGCTGAACTATTGACCGAGGTAAATGCTGCTAAGACTGAAAATATAGAAGATCGCTACAATTACATTTTAAACAAATTGCTTTTTGAGCAAGAGAAGCTTTATTTTGACAATTTGGCAGAAGAATTATTTGTCAGTCGGTCAACCTTGTCAGCGGATTTTAAGAAAATCAGAAAAGACTTGGCAAAGTATGACTTACAAATCGAAAGTAAAGCCAATCGAGGTGTTTATGTAAAGGGAAGTGAGCGCAACAAGCGTCGATTTATCATGGATTATTTTTTCCGTGATAATTTCTTTCAAAGTTTGCATAATTACATCACGATTGAAGTTCCTGGTCGGCAAATCAGTTTAGAAGAATTGACGATTATTGTGCTAGATGAATGCCGCGAAAGTTACTTAAAGTTGTCAGATTTTGTCATTCAAAACTTGGTGATTCACATCGCTCTTTCTTTTAAACGAATTGCAGAAGGTTTTCAAATCAATCAAATTGAAAATTGGAATCAAGAAAATTATCTGGCAGAGCGAAAAATTGCGGAGAAAATTTTACATAGAGTGTATCTGGCGACAGGACTGGAATTTCCAAAGGAGGAAGTGGACTATATCACCTTGCACTTGATTTCTAAAGCTTCTTGCCAAGATAATCAATATGCAAAGAAGGATATAAACCAAGAAATCCGCAGGCAGTTACTAGAAGCATTAGAGCAGGTCGAGCATGTCAAGGATTATCAATTTCAACATGACTTCCAGTTAGTTGAGGGAGTTGTCACGCATTTAGTTACCTTACTTGTACGTTTGCAAAATCATGTAGTGCTGGAAAATCCTCTTTTAAAGGACATTCAGCAGCAGTATTCATCTGTTTTAGCGATGACAAGAGAGCTCTTGCAGGCCATGCCGATTTTTTCTAAGGAAAACTTGTCTGATGATGAAATTTCCTACATCGCCCTGCATTTCATGGCCGCCTTGGAGCGGTTAAAGGAAAAGCAAAAGTTTAATATCTTGGTGATTTGTGCAACGGGCTACGGATCAGCGCAAATGCTGAAAAATCGCATTGAGAATGAGCTGGGTAACTTAGTCCACATTGTGGATGTGATTGGCTATTATGAGTTGAGTGATGAACGTCTGAAAAATATTGATTTTATCATTTCATCTATTGATTTATCCAATCTGGTCTTCAGTGTTCCTGTTTTTACAGTCAGCATCTTTTTAAATTCAGAGGAGCTAAAAGAGATAAAACATAAAATGGCTCAGCTGAAACCTGTAGAAAGTTCTTTGATACCAGAAACAGCAGTAATGGTGGATCAAAATGAAGAAAAAATCTTTGATGACTATTTCTCCTCCGCTTGTTTTGTTCTTACTCAAGATGCGACAAAAGAGGTCATCTTACAAGAGTTACTGAGCCAAATGGGACAAGGTGAAGAGCAGGATTTTGTTTCTTGTATGCAGGATTTAATGGAGCAGCGTGAAAAAATGAGCTCGGTTATTTTCTCAGAACAAATCGCAGTGCCGCATCCGATTAAACCGATTGCTAAACATCATAAAATTGGTGTCGCTATTGTAAAAAACGGTCTTCAGTGGAACGAAGAAAATCCTCATATTCGGCTCATCTTTCTTCCATCGCCAGCTATCTATGGGAATGAAGGAATGGCGACGTTGACATCTAAGATTGTGGATTTGTTAGAGCAGCCTGACTTGCAAAAACAGATCTTGGATTGTCAGTCATTTTCAGAGTTTAAACAGTTATTTTTAAAAATAAAGTAAAGGAGATTGTCTATGAATCAGGAAGAATTACAGGTGGCCGCTTTTGAAATTATCTTGCACAGTGGTTCAGCAAGGACAACGGTTCACGAAGCTTTCGCTGATATGCGAGAAGGACACTATGATGAAGCGGCTGAAAAGTTAGAAGCTGCCAATACAGAGCTATTGGAAGCACATCATGCACAAACAAACTTGCTGCAAGAATACGCAAGTGGAACAGAAATCAAAATTGAAATCATTATGGTGCATGCTCAGGATCATTTGATGACAACTATGACACTGCGTGAAGTGGCACTTGAAATGCTTAGCCTTTATCGGAAGGTTGAAAAGTAAAAGAAGAGGTGGGAGGAGTAGATATGACTAAAAAAGAAAAACAAGAATTGGAAGCTAGACGAAAAGAAGCAGCAATTAAAAATATGTACTATACACGCTACTTTTCAGTTCGTTATGCAACAGCCTTTTTCTTCTTTGCCAATCTGTATTGGATGCTCATGTTGTATCTTTCTAATGCTGGCTTAGTTTTGCTGTTGCCTTTGTTGCTAACGATTCTTGCAGCGTTAGCAATGTGGGAACAAACACGAATGTACACCGTTCATCAAAAAGAAGCGACATTAACGCGGTTCTTTTACAATGTTTCTGCCTTAGCAAATGTTTTGCTACTGCTGCTTGTTTTTGCGGGACAGTATCATTTTCTCTTTCCATTTTTTTCGATTAGTACAACCACTGTAACCGTTTTAACGGTTGTACTTTCATTGGGGCTACTTTTAGCCATTCTCATGCTAAGAAAATTAAGTCGAATTCATCACCATACAGACAAGCAATATAAGCGCATTCAAGAATATATTGCAACTGTTCAACGTTAGTTTAGAAACCATATTTCAAACATCATAGGAGGATATATTATGAATAAATTGTTTGAATTTCTAGAAAAGTACCTCATGGGACCAATGGGGAAAGTCTCTACTTGGCGTCCTGTTCGTGCTATTGTTGCTGCCGGAATGGCCAGCATTCCCTTTACAATCGTAGGGTCTGCCTTCTTGGTTCTTAGTGTTATACCGCAGGCCTTTAATCTTCAATTTATTGTTGATTTGTGGGCAAATTCATTTGATAAGATTCAAGCTCTCTACTTGCTAGCTTATAAGTGTACAATGGGGATTTTGTCTCTCTACTTTGCTGTTGTTATTGGATATGAATACACAAAAATTTATGTCGAAGAAGAAGGGCTCAATCTCAATCCACTCAATGGTGGTCTGTTAGCGGTATTTGCTTACTTTTTGACCATTCCTGAATTAACTTATTCAAAAGGAGTGATTTCAGCCGTTACAGGAAAAACAACAATTGGTGGCTGGACTGTTGGCGGAGATAGTTTGACACGTCTGTCTACATCAGGTATGTTTACTGCGATTCTGATGTCCATTCTCGCTGTACAACTATATCGCCTTTGTGTGAAGAAGAATTGGGTCATCAAGATGCCCGAAGCTGTTCCAGAAGGAGTTGCTCGTTCATTTACAGCTCTCATTCCAGGATTTGTCATTGCATTTGCAGTACTTGTCATTAACGGTATCTTTATCCTATTTGGTACAGATATTTATAAAGTTATTGCAATTCCGTTTGCCTTTGTTAGTCATATCACTAACACATGGCTAGGTATCGTTGTGATTTACTTATTGGTTCATGCTCTTTGGATTGTCGGTATTCATGGTGCGAATATCGTTATGGGACTGGTTAATCCAATTTTGCTTGCTAATATGGCACAAAACGTTGACGGCAAATTCATTGCTTATGCAGGTGAATTTACCAACTCTTATGTTACAATCGGTGGTTCTGGTGCGACCTTATTGCTTTGCTTCTATATTGCTTTCCGTGCGAAGTCAGATCAATTACGTATGCTTGGAAAAGCAGCTATGGGGCCAGCTATTTTCAACATCAACGAACCCCTTATCTTTGGTCTACCAATTGTGTATAATCCAATGTTAACCATTCCGTTTATTTTGGCTCCAATCGTCTCTGCTTCCATTGGTTACTGGTCTGTTCAACTTGGACTAGCTGGTAAAGCGATTGCCCAAACACCATGGCCAACACCTATTGGTATTGGAGCTTACGTTGGTTCAGGTGGTAATATTGGTGCCTTTGTAGTTGCACTTATCTGTGCTCTGGCTGCCTTTGTAATTTGGTATCCATTTATTAAGATGTATGATACTAAGTTGTACAAAGAAGAAATGAATAGTGCTGAAGCGATTCAATAAATTTGTTTCCCCTTATAAAAGATTTGAGAAACTTTTTCGGAAGTTTCTCTTTTTTGCGAATAATTTAAGTAAAAGGGGAAAATAATCTATGTTAATGGCTTGTCAGGAAAACGGAAAAATGCTAAATGCTGTGGAAGATAGGGTAAATCCGCTGGATAGATTTTTCTGTCCGGCTTGTCAGGAAGCAGTGCGATTTAAGAATGGCAAGGTGATGCGACCGCATTTTGCTCATATTTCCTTGAAAAACTGCCATTTTTCTACGGAAAATGAAAGTGCAGAACACCTAAATCTGAAAGCTGCTTTGTTTACTTGGGCTAGAAAGTCCAATCATGCGATTCAAGTGGAAGCTTATTTACCAGAATTGCAGCAAATCGCAGATTTGTTAGTTGAAAAACAAATTGCACTTGAAGTTCAATGCAGTTCGCTTAGTCAAAAACGCTTAAAAGAGCGTACGGACAGTTATCGTCAGTATGGCTATCGCGTTCTTTGGCTCTTGGGAAAGAAACTTTGGCTGAAAAATGCCTTGACCAATTTACAAAAGGATTTTCTCTATTTTAGTCAAAATATGGGCTTTCATCTGTGGGAATTGGACGAACAAAAACAGCTTTTGAGGCTTAAATACTTGATTCATGAAGATTTGCATGGCAAGGCGCAGTATAAGGAAAAAATTTTTACTTTTGGCAAAGGAAATCTTTTAGACATCTTTCGTCAGCCATTCTGCAAGCAGGAGATGACGAGTTTTCTGGCAAAAGAAGATAAAAATATTTGCCGTTATGTGCGTCAGCAGCTCTACTATCAGCAGCCCAAATGGATGAAATGGCAAGCAAAATTGTATCAAGCGGGTGATAATTTATTAACCAAAACAGCTAATGACTTTTATCCGCAGGTTCAACCTGTTCGTTCCAGCTCTTTCTGCCAGATTTTTCAAGATCTCACACCTTATTACCAGCAATTTTCAGCTTATTATGAAAAAGAAAAAAATAAAAATCTCCAAATTCTCTATCCCCCAGCTTTTTATGCAAAGATTTTTGGCAATATTTATGATAGAATAGGAAGGACGGAGGAAATTTTATGGCAAAACAAAGAAATGAAATTGAAGAAAAATACACTTGGGACCTAACAACGATTTTCCCAACAGATGAAGCTTTTGAGGCAGAGTTAAGTCAAGTTTCAAAAGAATTAAAAGAAGCCAGCAGCTTAGCAGGTCATCTTTTGGATTCGGCTGATAGCCTTTTAAAAACAACAGAAATCCAATTGGACTTAATGCGTCGCATAGAAAAGCTCTATTCCTATGCTCACATGAAAAATGACCAAGATACGCGCGTGGCAAAATACCAAGAATACCAAGCCAAGGGTATGGCTATTTATAGTGAATTCGGACAGGCATTTGCTTTCTATGAACCAGAATTTATGGCAATCACAGATAAGCAATATCAGACTTTCTTAGCTGAAAAGCCCGAATTGCAAATCTATCAGCATTTCTTTGATAAGCTACTGCAAAAGAAACCTCACATCCTTTCTCAACGTGAGGAAGAATTGTTGGCAGGTGCTGGTGAAATCTTCAGTGCTGCGGGTGATACTTTTGGAATTTTGGACAATGCCGATATTGTCTTTCCAACCGTACACGACGAAGAAGGAAATGAAGTGCAATTGACGCACGGAAATTACATTAGTTTAGTGGAGTCGAAAAATCGTACAGTCCGCAGGGAAGCTTATGAAGCGCTTTATAGCGTCTATGAGCAATACCAACACACTTATGCTAAAACACTCCAAACGAATGTTAAAGTTCATAATTACAATGCCAAAGTTCGTAATTTTTCTTCTGCGCGTGAAGCTGCCTTGTCTGCTAACTTTATTCCAGAAAGTGTTTATGATAGCTTAGTGTCTGCGGTCAACAAACATTTGCCACTCTTACATCGCTATATTGCGCTACGTGCAAAGATTTTAGGTCTTTCTGATTTGAAAATGTACGACCTCTACACACCATTATCAGAAGCAGATTATAAATTTACTTATGAGGAAGCCTTGATGAAAGCAGAAGAAGTCTTAGCTATCCTTGGAGAAGATTATCTAGGTCGAGTAAAAGAAGCCTTTTCAGATCGTTGGATTGATGTTTATGAAAACCAAGGCAAGCGCTCTGGGGCTTATTCTGGTGGTTCTTACGATACCAATGCTTTTATGTTGCTCAACTGGCAAGATACGTTGGACAATCTTTTTACGCTGGTTCATGAAACTGGTCACAGCATGCATTCCAGCTACACTCGTGAAAATCAGCCGTACGTTTACGGAGATTATTCTATTTTCTTAGCTGAGATTGCTTCTACGACCAACGAAAATATCCTTACGGAGAAATTATTGGAAGAAGTAGATGACGATCAAACCCGCTTTGCGATTCTGAATCATTTCTTGGACGGTTTCCGTGGAACTGTTTTCCGCCAAACTCAATTTGCCGAGTTTGAACATGCCATTCACAAAGCTGACCAAGAAGGTCAAGTCTTGACGAGTGAATTTTTGAATGATTTGTACGCAGATTTGAATGAAAAATATTATGGTTTGACGAAAGAGGACAACCCACAAATTCAATACGAATGGGCACGGATTCCGCATTTCTACTATGATTACTATGTTTTCCAATACTCAACCGGTTTCTCAGCTGCTTCTGCCTTAGCTGATAAGATTGTTAACGGAACGCAAGAAGATAAAGAGAAGTATCTCAACTACTTGAAAGCAGGAAATTCTGATTATCCGCTAAATGTCATTAAAAAAGCTGGTGTTGATATGGAAAAAGAAGACTATCTCAATGCTGCCTTTGCAGTCTTTGAGCGTCGTCTTGATGAATTTGAAGTACTTGTAGAAAAGTTAGGATTGGCATAAAATGGTCGAATCCTATAGTAAAAATGCTAATCACAATATGCGTCGTCCCGTTGTCAAAAAAGAAATCGTCGATTTTATGCGGACACGGCAAAAACAAGTTTCGGGCTCTTTAAAAGAGCTCGAAACTTTTGCTCATGCAGAAAATATTCCCATTATTCCTCATGAAACAGTTGCCTATTTTCGTTTTCTATTAGAAACTTTACAGCCAGAAAAGATTTTGGAAATTGGAACAGCCATTGGCTTTTCAGCTCTTTTAATAGCAGAACATGCACCGCAGGCTCAAATTACAACGATTGATCGCAATCCAGAAATGATTGCTTTTGCTAAAGCGAACTTTGCTAAGTTTGATAAGCGCAAGCAAATTACATTGCTGGAAGGTGACGCAATGGATATTCTTCCTAGTTTGAAAGATTGCTATGACTTTGTCTTTATGGACTCTGCTAAGTCCAAATACGTTGTCTTTCTGCCGGAAGTTCTGAAGCGCCTTGCTTCAGGAGGGATTATCATCATAGATGATGTTTTTCAGGGTGGTGATATAGTGAAAGACATTAAGGAAGTGCGTCGAGGTCAACGAACGATTTATCGAGGGTTGCACCAATTATTTGATAAAACACTAGATCAACCTGACTTGACTGCAACTTTGTTGCCTCTTGGTGACGGCATTCTGATGATTAGAAAAGAATGAGATTCTTAATATTTTCCTAAACTTTCACAGTTTTTAGGAAAATTTAAGATATTAAATCTATTTTATGGTACAATAAGAAAGTGAATTAAAAAAAGGAGTTTTCATAATGAAGAAAAAAATTCTAGCAGGAGCTATTACGCTTTTGTCAGTTGTAACATTAGCGGCGTGCTCGCAAGCTGGTGGTAAAGATATTATCACAATGAAAGGAAATACAATCACTGTCAATGATTTCTATGACAAAGTAAAAAATAATGCAGCTGCTCAACAAGTACTTCTCAATATGACCATTCAAGAAGTTTTTGAAAAGAGCTATGGTAAACATGTTACAGAAAAAGAAGTCAATGAAACGTTCAATAAGAGTAAGAGCACTTACGGAACTGCTTTCCAACAAGTATTGGCAAGAGCAGGATTGACGGAAGATACTTATCGTGAACAAATCAGAACCAATAAATTGGTCGAATATGCTGTCAAAAAAGCAGCTGAAAAAGAATTGACAGATGCAAATTATAAAAAAGCATACGAATCTTATACACCAGAAGTGACTGCTCAAATCATCAAAGTTGACAGTCAAGACAAGGCAAAGGAAGTGCTGGAGAAAGCCAAAGCTGAAGGTGCTGATTTCGGACAAATTGCTAAGGAAAATTCTACGGATACCAAGACCAAAGATAAGGGTGGGGAAGTGAAGTTTGACTCAGCTTCGACAGATATTCCAGATGCTGTTAAAAAAGCGGCTTTTGCCCTTGAAGCAAACGGTATTTCGGATGTTATCACCGTTAAATCATCAACTTATTCTTCAAGTTATTATATTGTGAAACTAAATAGTAAGTCTGAAAAATCAGCGAATTGGAAAGACTACAAGAAACAACTGAAAAATGTTATCTTGACACAAAAGCAAAATGATCAAACCTTTATCCAAAAAATTGTTGCCAAAGAATTACAAGCAGCCAATATTAAAGTGAAAGATCAAGCTTTCCAAAGTCTATTCTCACAATATGTTAAGTCAGATAACAAATCAACATCTAACTCGTCATCTTCATCAAAATAAGTTGACGAAATGCTCATAAGCGAGTATAATAAATCTATTGAGAATTGATTTTTGATCTCTTAGCCCAGAGAATTGGCGGTGCTGCAAGCCATGTGAGAGCTAAAATCATGCTACTCAGAGAAAAAATTGCATACATAATGAGAATGACAAGTTCATTGAATGAAGGTGGTACCGCGGTTTTTCGCCCTTCGTCTAGTGGACTTGTCTTTTTGCGAGGAATCGTCATGAAGACCTATCTTGTAAAACAAAAATTTCGCTTTGGTGGTGAGAAGTTTGACATCAAAGACGATCGTGGAAACATTGAGTATCAAGTGGAGGGGAGCTTTTTAAAAATTCCCAAAACCTTTACGATTTATGATGACAAGGGTGAAGTAGTCAGCCAAATTCAAAAGACTGTGCTAACCTTCTTACCTCAATTTGAAATTCAATTGCGCAATGGTTCGAGTTTTTATATCCGTAAAAAGCTTACTTTTTTACGAGATAAATATGAATTTGATAACTTAGGTCTGCGCATCGAAGGGAATATCTGGGATTTGGAATTTCGTCTGCTGGATGCGCAGGGGCAAGTGATTGCAGAGATTTCAAAAGAGCTCTTGCACCTGATGTCCACTTATCAAGTTGTGGTTTATGAAGATGCCTACGCGGATTTAGTGATTTCATTGTGTGTGGCTATTGACTATGTAGAAGCTTTTGAAAGTAGTTCTTAAAACTCACATGGGCAATAGAAAAATCAGTTAGAGAAATGTTTTAAGGAGAAGAAAATGAAACAATTATCAAGTGCTCAAGTACGCCAAATGTGGCTAGATTTTTGGGCTTCAAAAGGTCATGCTGTCGAACCGTCTGTTAGTCTAGTACCAGTCAATGACCCGACCTTGCTGTGGATTAATTCTGGGGTTGCAACGTTAAAGAAGTATTTTGATGGGACTATTATTCCAGAAAATCCACGGATTACCAATGCGCAGAAAGCGATTCGGACGAACGATATTGAAAATGTCGGAAAAACAGCGCGGCACCATACCATGTTTGAAATGTTAGGAAATTTTTCTATTGGTGATTATTTCCGTGATGAAGCAATTGAGTGGGCCTTTGAACTTTTAACTAGCCCTGAATGGTTTGATTTCCCGAAAGATAAGCTCTATATGACTTATTATCCGGACGATCATGATTCTTACAATCGTTGGATTTCAGTTGGTGTCGATCCAAGTCATTTGATTCCAATTGAGGACAATTTCTGGGAAATTGGTGCAGGACCTTCTGGGCCCGATACAGAAATCTTCTTTGACCGCGGGGAAGCATTTGATCCTGAACATCAAGGACTTCGTTTACTTGCAGAAGATATTGAAAATGATCGTTACATTGAAATTTGGAATATTGTTTTGTCTCAATTCAATGCTGATCCAGCTGTTCCACGAAGTGAATACAAGGAGTTGCCTCACAAAAATATTGATACGGGTGCAGGCTTAGAGCGTTTAGTGGCTGTCATCCAAGGGGCAAAAACAAATTTTGAAACAGACCTCTTTATGCCAATTATCCGCGAAGTAGAAAAATTATCCGGTAAGAATTATAATCCAGACGGAGATAATATGAGCTTCAAGGTCATTGCAGACCATATCCGTTCGTTGTCGTTTGCTATTGGGGATGGTGCTCTTCCAGGAAATGAAGGACGGGGCTATGTTCTGCGTCGTTTGCTCCGTCGTGCTTCGATGCATGGTCAAAAATTAGGGATCAATGAGCCTTTCCTTTATAAACTCGTTCCAACTGTTGGAAAGATTATGGAAAGCTATTATCCAGAAGTGCTTGAAAAGCAAGATTTTATCGAAAAAATCATCAAAAGTGAAGAAGAATCCTTTGCTCGCACGCTTCATTCAGGTCAACACTTTGCACAAAGCATTGTAGAAGAGTTAAAGGCAAAAGGACAGTCTGTTATTTCAGGAACGGATGTCTTTAAACTGTACGACACCTATGGTTTCCCAGTAGAATTGACCGAAGAAATTGCTGAAGAAGCTGGTATGACAGTAGACCGCGAAGGCTTTGAAGTTGCTATGAAAGAGCAGCAAGAACGCGCACGGGCTAGTGTTGTTAAAGGTGGCTCTATGGGCATGCAAAATGAAACCTTGCAAAACATTACAGCTGAAAGCCACTTTAACTATGAAAAAGAGGCTTTATCTGCGAAGTTGGTTGCGATTGTGGCAGCTGACGAAGAAGTTGAAGAAGTTTCAACTGGGAAGGCTTACCTTGTTTTTTCAGAGACACCATTTTATGCTGAAATGGGGGGACAAGTGGCAGACCATGGACACATTTTTGACTCTGAAGGTCAACTCATTGCCCAAGTTGTAGATGTTCAAAAAGCCCCAAATGGACAACCGCTCCATACGGTAGAAGTGGTAGCACCACTCACGCTAAACCAAGAATATAAGCTTGAAATTGACCACAATCGTCGTCACCGTGTTATGAAAAATCACACAGCGACACACTTACTTCATGCGGCTCTTCACAATGTTTTAGGTAAACACGCAACGCAAGCAGGCTCTCTTAATGAAGTAGAATTTCTTCGCTTTGACTTCACTCATTTCCAAGCAGTTACAGCAGAAGAACTACGTCGCATTGAGCAAGAAGTCAATGAAAAAATCTGGGAAGCCATTGACATCAAAACGATTGAAACAGACATTGATACGGCTAAAGAAATGGGAGCAATGGCTCTCTTCGGTGAAAAATATGGCAAAGAAGTTCGTGTGGTGACAATTGGAGATTATTCTATTGAGCTGTGTGGTGGTACTCACATGAAGAATACTTCTGAAATTGGTCTTTTCAAGATTGTCAAGGAAGAAGGAATTGGCTCAGGAACTCGTCGTATCCTCGCCGTGACGAGCAAAGAAGCGTTTGAAGCTTACCGTGAAGAAGAAGATGCTTTGAAAGATATCGCAACAACTTTGAAAGTTCCGCAAATGAAAGAAGTTTCGCGTAAAGTTGAGGCTTTGCAAGAACAACTTCGTCAATTGCAAAAAGAAAATGCTGAACTGAAAGAAAAAGCAGCAGCCGCTGCTTCAGGTGAAGTCTTCAAGAATGTTCAGGAAGCTAATGGACACAGCTTTATTGCCAGCCAAGTTTCTGTGTCTGATGCAGGTGCTCTACGCACTTTTGCAGACACTTGGAAACAAAAAGACTATTCAGATGTTCTTGTCCTTGTGGCAGCTATTGGTGAAAAAGTGAATGTCCTTGTGGCTAGCAAGACAAAAGATATTCACGCTGGCAATTTAATCAAGGAACTTGCTCCAATCGTAAATGGTCGTGGTGGTGGTAAACCAGATATGGCTATGGCTGGAGGAAGCAACCAAGCAGCTATTCAAGAATTACTTGCAGCTGTTCCTGAAAAATTGTAATGTCATATTACTTTAAGCGAGATAGATCTGTGCTTGGCTCTACAAGGATTTCAAAAAATGAATTCTAAGAGAGTTGCATAAAAATCATACAAAAAACGAACAGTTTCGATATTCTGTTAGTCAGAACATCGGAATTATTCGTTTTTTTATTATTTGTACTGTTAGGTTGTGGTGTTTTATAAAGATTTTCTTACGATTCGCTCACATTTTTATAACTCAATGATTTTGTCATATCGTTTAAGAGTTTCATCTGAGTAATGATGAATGACTTCAATAACGGTTTGATGAAGAGAGAATAAGACATCTTCAATTTCTTGAGCCGTTTGTTTATCCAAATTGGATTTGACCTCGTCAGCTAAAATGAAATCTTTCTCGTAATAGAGACTTCTAGCAATCTCTAAGCGTTGTTTTTCACCGCCAGACAAGGATTGATTGGTGATTCCATTTTTCTCTTTTAGATAGGGCAGACGAACCTTTGTCAGAACATCTTCTATTTTTTCATGATTGATAGGTTTTCCTAAGCTAATATTTTCATAGAGGCCCAAATTATCAAAGTAGTAACTTTCTTGCAGAATGTATGAACCGATTTGCTGCCTCGCTTCTTGATTTAGCTCTTGGTCATTAAAGGTAATATGACCAGAATCCGGCTGTAAAACTCCAAACAACAAATTTAACAAGGTTGTTTTTCCACTGCCACTCTCTCCAATAATAGCAACCTTTTCACCAGCATTTATGGTAATAGAAAAATCGGATAAAATAATGTTTCCTTGATGACTGAAAAAGACGTGTTCACATTTTATTGGGAAGTAATTTTCAGGAGAGATTGTTTCATCAGCTTTTGTTCTTTCAACCAAAAATTGATATTTATCACATAGATTTTTGCTGGATTTTCGAGTATTGATAAAGTAAGAAAGCTCTTGAAATTGATAGCCGATATTGTAAGAGACAAGATAAATCGCTACAAAGCTAGCAGGCGTCAGTCTGCCATAATAAGTCATAAAGCCACCAACAATAATGGGACAAATAGAGCAAAATACATCAATAGTGTTGATGAGGATATTGTTAATGGTTCGCTGTTTTTCAAAATGAACATTCTGCTCAATATTTTGAGAGAGTTTTTGCTGAAAAAGAGTGTAAAAGAATGTTTGACTATGGTAATTTTTAATGACTCGAACACCTACTATAAAGCTGGACAGCAAAGTTATGTAGCTCTGATTGACTTCTGATTTTTGCTTAGAAAGCTGGTCTAGCTGTTTGGAGCCAATACCACTACACAGAGCTGGAATGGCATAGAAAATGATGAAAATTGCTCCTAGCTAAAAATTTGTCAGTAAAGCATAAATGATAGAAACACAGGTGAAACCTAAAGAACCAATGATAATCAGAGTGGATTCTACATAATTTTCCTCAATTTGCTTTACATCATTTTCCAAGTCAGAAAGAATATCTTCATTTGCCAGTTGATTTTCATACAAAAAAGTAGCAAACATCTTTCCTTTTATATTTGCATTGAAATCTACAATGACTTTTGCATAGAAATAGCGTTTGCCTGCCAAACCTAAGACAATCAGCATATTTCCAAGAATTCCCAACATCAAGATTTGCCAGAGAATTTTTAAATTTTTCGTTTGAAAACTATCAATAATCATCCGAACAAGCGTTGGGTTTAAAACTGACTCAACCCATGTCAGCACGATAAACAGAAAGTAAATCGTCAGTAGTTTTTTTGAAATAAATCGTTTCAGCATATCTGATAAATCCTTACAGAACATGTGAATACTTTAAAAACTCTCAAAAATCTGTTTGAGAGTTTTTAAGCGCGCCGTAGCAATTTTTTAATCAAACTGAGAATTTTAAATTTAAGTGGTTGTGGATAATAGCGGAAGGTGCCCATTTTGCGAACAATGTAGCCATTGAAGTTTTGTTTGAAACGGAGAACGCCGTCAGACCCGTCGAAAATTCCTGTAATACCAAGAAAATTATAAAAAGGAATACCTCGCTTGATAGCTTCTTTCATGACATATTCTTGGAGAAGTGCTGGGGCGTAGAATTTGTTAAATTCAGGATAGGAACCACTAAAGAGGTAAGTCGCTTCCTGTGGTGTATAGATAAAGAGGCTGCCTGCAAGAACTTGGTCTTCTGTTCCATATTTATCTATCAATTCTTGCGCTTCGGCTTTGCGTGTTTCAAAACTTTCAAATTGGCTAGAGAATTCACGCAGTTGATTGTGCTTCTTCTCTGACTGAGGATTTTTTTCTAAATCCGCTTCTAATTTTTGAATTTTTTGTCTGAGTTTTTTTTGATCATTTTGCAGATGTTGCAGATAATCTTGAAAATTAAGCGTTGCAATCATAAAGTCCGCTTGATTACCAAAAGCATCGTAGAAATCTTGGTAGTAATCCAAAGGTTTGTCACTATATTCACGTCGCTCGGAAGTGGCAGAAGTGATTTCTTTGAAAATATTTAATTCGTCTCGTTTCAGCTTTTTTAATTGAATGCCGAAAGTATTGGCCTTTTTTACAGTCGATTTACCATTTTTGCTAAAGGAATTAAGCAATTTATCTGTTGTAATTCCAGTCAAATCTTTGACATAGTGCCAATCAGGTTCGCCACCTGGATAACCTGTCTGCAAGCCATCAAATTCATAACCTAAGTCTGTCAAATCTTTTATCAATTCTGTTTTTTCGAGCGAAGTAGGCTGTCCATTACTGTCAAATATTTGATAAGTTTCATAAGGTTTGACAATTAGCTCTAAAGCACCATTTTCTTTGGCGTAGGTCTTGAGTTCACGGTAAAAGTGTTGCAGGTCGTGAGGATTTGTTGAAACAGGACCGCAATTGATTTCCATGTGAAGTCCGCCTGTCATGGGCATACTGTAGAGCACGGCTGAAATGGTTAATTCACCGTGTTCATTTGTGTGACCGACATATTGGCAAGTAAAACCGCGTTTCGCTAAGAGTTTTTCCATTTCTACTGTTTGCATAAAAGAACGTTGATTGCAAGATGCGCTATGGTTTACAAATTCTTCCTGACTAAGTTGTCTGAATGTCATACGATTCCTTTCTTAGTGTTTGCTGCGGAATTTCTTTCTCAAAGTATAAGCAAGGTTAGAGAGATGATAGAGTGGATTGGTTGGCAAGTTAAACTCTCCGACAAACTCTTCAATAGTTGGATTGAACTTGGACTTAAAGTGATAAAGCCCGCCGTCTAAATCATTTTCAACACCGCCCATGTTTTGCCAGTCCGCTCCACGGTCGAAGGCGTGTTTTGCTGTTTCATACCAAGTGAGGAGAGCTGGCTGGTAGCGGCGGTACTCTTCATCCATTCCAGCATAGATATTTTCAGAGGTAGCTCCATATTCTAGAACTAAAGTTCCAGATAAAGGCACGGTTGTTACACCTTGAGCTATTTTTTCTGATAAGAAATCCATTTCTTCTTGCAGCCGTTTTTGTTCTTGCTTGTTGTTTTCAATTTTACCAGGCTTAGTTTTTTCAGTGAATTTGCTGGCTTCTTTTTCAGCCTTAACTTTTTGAGCTTGGAGACTTTCCAGACGCTCGTTTAAGTCAATGCTTGCAAGTGTGATATAGGAATGCTCAGGGTAAGTATCCAGCAGTTTTTGATAGTAATCCTGCCCGCGTAGATGAATGCTTTTCCGATTCTCTGTTTTTTTCATCAAAGCAGAGAAATCATCCAAAAGCTCTTTGCCACCAAATTGGACTTGAATACCTTTGTTGCGTGCGGTGCGAATGGCTTGACGTGTGCTCTTCGATAAAAGTTCTTCGCTGAAATTGTCCTTATAAATATTTGCTTGAAAACGTGGTTGAATCGTTTCATCAAGTGATTCTGTCCGTCCCACCCAAATCGCTCCAGCTTTCTGGAGATTTTGAATCACGTCAAGTGTTTCTTGCTGTTCTTTTCTGTCTTCTCCAATTTGAGCCTGCACGAGGAAAAGACTGGGATCAAACTTGATAAAAAGAGCTTTTTTAGTTTTGGCAAATTTTTTTAAAGAAGTCAGAACAAAGTGTAGCAATTCCTGATCTTGATAGTCCATAATAGGGCCACGCGGAATATAAAGCATGGTCATACTGAGCGGCAAAGGCTTGATGAGAATGCTAGCAGAAGCCACTAATTGGTCATTCCTGTAAAAACCAATTCGTTCATTGTCCCAATTATCTTTGACCTTTGCCCAAGAAGCGCTTTGAAGCAAATTGGTTTGAGAACTTTTCTTAACAAAATCATCGTGTTCTTGAGCAGATATTCCGATTTTATAAGTGTACATTAGTTTAAAACCCACTCTCTAATAGCGTATGCAACGCCGGATTCATCGTTTGATTTGGTAATATACTTGGCAATTTTCTTCAACTCGTCAGTCCCATTTTCCATTACAACAGGATTTCCCACGACTTCTAGCATTGCACGGTCGTTTTCTTCGTCTCCGATTGCCATGGTCTCCTCTTTTGTCAATCCTAATTTTTCTGCTAGATGCACGACTGCAGCTCCTTTGTTGACATTTTTTTTGACAATTTCTAAGTAAAAAGGTGCAGATTTCACGAGTGTGTACTTGTCGTACAATTCTTTTGGAAGTTTAGCGATTACTTGATCCAAAATTTCTGGTTCGTCAATATACATGATTTTGACAATTTCTTTATCTACCATTTCTTCTGGAGTGCGGTAGTAGACTGGCATATTGACCAGCCCAGCTTCATAAACGGTGTATTTTCCAATGTTACGGTTAGCAGTATAAATACCGTCCTTAGTGATAGCGTGCATGTGAACCCCTAGCTTGCGACTGAGGCATTCGATATCCAGATAATCTTCATAGGACAAAGGTTCTTTGATGTATTCTTCCCCAGTGACTGTATCTTGAACCAGCCCGCCATTGAAGGTAATGACATAATTACCTGGCTCATTTAGATGTAATTCTTCGAGCAAATTTCTCACTCCTGGAATGGGACGTCCGGTTGCAATGACAATCTTTACTCCAGCAGCTTTGGCATCTTGTACAGCAGAAAAAACTTCTGGTGTGACTTCTCTTTTGTTGTTTAATAAAGTTCCGTCAATGTCAACGGCAATTAGTTTAATGTTCATGTTCGTGTGATTCTCCATAAATAAATTGATCGTTTTTGATATACGACAAGAAAGTCTTACTATTTTCACTAAAAAGTCCAGCTTCTTTTAGCATTTCTTTTGGAAAATAGAAACGGTTGTCGCCATGCCTTGTGCCTGCTAATGTTTCGACGATAGGGGATAAAGTGGATAACTCAGCGAGGCTACCATCCTTTTGGATAATTTCAATCTGAGTGCGTGGTTTTTCGACATCTGGACGATAAAAATCATAAGGCAGATCAAAATTGCGGTGAATAGCGGTATAGTAGTCAGGGTCAAAACCGACTTCTGCAACCAAATCCCGCATAACATTCAGATATTTCTCATTTTCTTTTGAAAAAATAATGGATTTAAAGACTTTGCGGTTGATGAAACGCTGTGCCAAGTCAGACAAAATCGTATCAGGGCTTGTCATCCAGACCTGGAAATAAGTATTCATCACACCGTCATCCAATGCTAAATAATCTTTCAAGGTTACCCGCTTTTCAAAGAAGGGAATGAGGTTGGGAGAAGAGAGTACAAAATAGTCTTTCTGCTTTTCATAGAGAAATTTTGCTCGCTTGAGCAAGTTTTGCAAGAGCACTTCCATTGCCCGACTAGCAGGGTGAAAATAAACCTGCATATACATCTGGTAGCGACTGACGACATAGTCTTCCACGGCATGCATACCATTGCGTTTGAAAGCGATACCATTTTCAACAGGACAAATAACGCGCAAAATCCGTGTTAAATCAAATTGCCCATAAGAAGCGCCTGTGTAGTAGGAGTCTCGCAAGAGATAGTCCATGCGATCGACATCAATCTGACTGGAAATGAGCTGCACCACCTGTTTGTTTGGATAGGTGTGATTGATAACGCTGGCTACTTTTTCCGGAAAATCAGGCGAAACTTGAATGAGAACTTGGTTAATCTCTGTTTCAGGGTTTGTGATAATCTGGCGTGTAATTTCCTCGTGGTCAGTATCAAAGAGACGCTCGAAAGTATGTGAATAAGCACCGTGACCTACATCGTGCAAGAGTGCTGTTGCCATGACAAGTAAGCTTTCATGACGATCCCAAACCTCTGGATATTTTTCGTCAAATATCTTTGTGATTCGTCTTGAAATTTCATATGCTCCGAGGCAATGCGAAAAACGGCTGTGCTCGCCTCCGTGAAAAGTATAGCCGGAAGTTCCTAACTGTTTAATGCGGCGCAGTCGTTGAAATTCTTTGGTGTTTATTAAATCATAGATGACTTGGTGATCCACATGAATGTAATTGTGGACGGGATCACGAAATACTTTTTCAATCATGGTTCTATTATACCACATCTCGTCTAGCAGTCCAAATAACAAAGTAGTCTATAAACTCTTAAAATAGCGATTCAAACTTGCTGTTTTAATTCAAAAATTCTCCCATTCAGAGCTATGGTAAAATAAAAGTATAAGAAAAAATGGGAGAAATATTTTTGATTTTCTGCTAAAATGAAAAAAGAAATAGGAAGACGAGGAAATTTGAAGAGTGAAAATTAGAATCCAAAATCGAATTCAAATAGATGAGCAAGTAGAGCAAATTGACCAAAGTTACGATGTAGATTGGACTCAAAAAGGCGCTTATCATTATTTATTGTTTAAAAATGAAGAAGGAGAGAAGGTTGTGCTGAAGTTTCATGATGAAGAACTGGTCATGACACGCTTCTCTACTCCTAAATCTTTGATGCGATTTATCAAAGAGGGAGAAGCTTTGGTTGGGATTCCGACACCAATAGGCATGCAGCAATTTATCACGAAAACAAGTTATTACCAAGTTGATTTGAAAAAGCAGACACTTGATCTTCATTATCAATTGAGAACGCCTGACGGCGAGCGAACTTTTGCGGATTATCAAATGGAAATTTCGTGGAGATAGAAAGATATGAAAAGAAACCTTCCTAGTTGAGTGATGACGGCTATTTTCATTATCAGCAGATTTATTTGGTTTTTTCTAACGAGAGGCGAGGCTCTTTGACCTAGCAGGGACAATCATCATAGCCATTATTTTATTCATCTCGTCTTATTATTTGTTTGGTAAAAAAATAGATAAAAATTGAACTTTTTTTTTGCTTGAAAAAATTGAAGAATTTGGTATAATAAAAACACTCAAGGGAGTAGCTAGCGGGATATCCGTTACAAGGTCGTCAATACGAAAGCAATTTCCGGCCTTGTATGAAACAGCGAGACTTGTTGCAATAAACAGGTCTCTTTTTGTTTGTCAAAAAGGGATCAAAGGAGGAAATATTTTGTCAAAAGAACAAAAACGCCAAGCGTTTTATACGCAAGGTTCGGAGGAAGTTTTAAAAAATTTAGAAACTTCTGAGCAAGGTTTATCAAGCAATGAAGCCGCTAAGCGTTTAAATGAATACGGACGCAATGAACTGGATGAGGGAGAGAAAAAATCTCTTCTGATGAAATTTATCGAGCAATTTAAGGATTTGATGATTCTTATTTTGCTGATTGCGGCTATTCTTTCGGTTGTGACTTCAGGTGGTGAAGATATTGCGGATGCCATTATTATTTTAGCCGTTGTCATCATTAACGCTATTTTTGGAGTTTACCAAGAAGGAAAGGCAGAAGAAGCGATTGAAGCGCTCAAATCCATGTCTAGTCCAGCTGCGCGCGTGCTGCGTGACGGACATGTGACAGAAATAGACTCAAAAGAACTAGTCCCTGGAGACATCGTTATGCTTGAAGCAGGGGATGTGGTTCCTGCCGACATGCGTCTTTTAGAAGCAAATTCTTTAAAAATCGAAGAAGCGGCTCTGACTGGTGAATCCGTTCCAGTTGAAAAACATTTGACTGTTGATGTAGCTGCTGATGCAGGTATTGGCGACCGCATCAATATGGCTTTCCAAAATTCAAACGTCACGTATGGACGTGGAATGGGTGTCGTTGTCAATACAGGTATGTTTACAGAGGTCGGTCATATTGCTGGTATGCTCCAAAATGCTGATGAAACAGATACCCCACTCAAGCAAAATCTAAATGGTCTTTCAAAAGTGCTGACCTATGCGATTTTAATCATTGCAGCAATCACTTTTGTGGTCGGTGTATTCGTTCAAGGAAAAGACCCGCTGGGCGAATTGATGACATCAGTCGCACTTGCTGTGGCAGCAATTCCAGAAGGACTTCCTGCTATTGTGACCATTGTCCTGGCACTCGGCACACAAGTTTTGGCGAAGAGAAATTCCATTGTCAGAAAGCTTCCTGCAGTTGAGACGCTTGGTTCGACTGAAATTATTGCTTCTGATAAGACGGGGACCTTGACCATGAACAAGATGACGGTTGAAAAAGTCTTTTATGACGGCAGTTTGCATGAAGCAAAACAAGATATTGACCTTGGACTCGACTTACCGTTGCTACGTTCCGTTGTACTTGCTAATGATACTAAAATAGACCAAGACGGGAAACTCATTGGTGACCCAACAGAAACAGCCTTTGTTCAGTATGCACTTGATAAAGGGTATGATGTTAAAGCTTTCTTAGAGAAATATCCTCGTGTCGCAGAATTGCCATTTGATTCTGATCGTAAGCTTATGTCAACCATTCATCCTTTGCCAGATGGTAAATTCTTGGTTGCTGTAAAAGGTGCGCCAGATCAACTTTTAAAACGTTGTGTGGCTCGTGACAAGGCAGGCGATATTGCGCCGATTGATGAGGCAACGACTCAGTTAATTAAGGAAAATAACTCAGGTATGGCCCATCAGGCTTTGCGTGTTTTAGCTGGTGCCTATAAAATTATTGATGACATTCCAGAAAACTTAACATCTGAAAATCTTGAAAATGATTTAATATTCACAGGTATGATTGGGATGATTGACCCTGAACGCCCAGAAGCTGCTGAAGCTGTTCGAGTGGCTAAAGAAGCAGGTATTCGTCCAATTATGATTACAGGTGACCACCAAGACACAGCGGAGGCTATTGCTAAACGCCTTGGAATTATCAATGATGATAGTAAAGACCATGTCATGACTGGTGCTGAGCTTAACGAATTGTCAGACGAAGAGTTTGAAAAAGTTGTTGGTCAATATTCTGTCTATGCGCGTGTATCTCCTGAGCATAAGGTGCGAATTGTCAAAGCATGGCAACGTCAAGGTAAGGTGGTTGCTATGACAGGTGACGGTGTAAATGATGCACCAGCCTTGAAGACAGCCGACATCGGTATCGGAATGGGGATTACAGGTACAGAAGTTTCGAAAGGTGCTTCTGACATGATTCTGGCTGATGATAATTTTGCAACGATTATCGTGGCTGTTGAGGAAGGACGTAAAGTCTTCTCTAACATTCAAAAGACCATTCAATACTTGCTTTCAGCCAATACAGCAGAAGTGTTGACGATTTTCCTTGCAACCCTTTTTGGCTGGGATGTGCTGCAGCCGGTTCATCTTCTCTGGATTAACCTTGTGACAGATACTTTCCCAGCTATTGCACTGGGTGTAGAACCAGCTGAGCCGGGTGTGATGACTCATAAACCGCGTGGTCGTAAGTCTAGCTTTTTCTCAGGTGGTGTCATGAGTTCGATTATTTATCAAGGTCTTTTGCAAGGTGCTTTGGTACTCGGTGTTTATGCTTATGCTTTGATGAATCCTGTCCATATTGGTGACATGAGAGCCATTCATGCGGATGCATTGACCATGTCTTTTGCAACGCTTGGACTAATCCAGCTTTTCCATGCCTTTAATGTAAAATCTGTTTATCAATCACTTCTAACAGTTGGGCCGTTCAAATCTAAAACTTTCAACTGGTCTATTCTTGTTTCATTCATTTTATTGGCTTCTACCATTTTGGTTGAGCCACTAGAAGGAATTTTCCATGTAACAAAATTAGACTTTTCACAATGGGGAGCCGTTCTCATTGGAAGTTTCTCCATGATTATCATTGTGGAAATTGTCAAATTTATTCAACGTAAATTAGGCATGGATAAAAATGCCATTTAAGACAGAAAAGTCATCTTCGGGTGGCTTTTTTAATTATCAAAGTATAATAAAAAATTGCCGTGAATGCGACAATTTTGAGTACTTATTATAAGCTATAAATACGGACATCTGGATCTTGTTTCCAAAGTGGTTGAAGTCCAACAAAAACATCATTTTTGGACATATCGCTTTGTAGATAATTTTGAGCGTGCTCAACAGAGTCAAAACCATGTAAAACTTGCACATCTTCTGTGCGAATAAGTAAGTTCTTGCTCACAGCTCCTTCGATAGTATCTAGAAATGGCTTGCGATAGTCATTATAAACTTTCGCTGCGGCAGGACGATTTTCATCCGAAATATCTAGAGTGATTTGTAAATATGCTTTAACCTGAGACATAGTATTAAGTCTCCTTTCCTTTTATTTGAATTTATTATAAAATAGTGCTATTTTAAATGCAATACGTTACCAAATTAGTGAGTAACTAACTATTTTGTGAGGAGGCAGATATGTATCAACGAAAAATCGAAAGAGAACTCCGCTGTCCATTAGAGTATGGGTTAAATATCTTTGGAGGAAAATGGAATTCGCGCATTATTTGTATTCTTTTTATCAAAGGTTCATTGCGCTATAATGAACTAAAAGCAGAAATGCTAGATATTACAGATACTGTTCTCTCTAGAACTTTGAAAGAATTAATGCAAAATAATATGGTGGAAAGACGACAATATAATAAAATCCCTATGCGCGTTACTTATTAGTTGACAGAAAAAGCAGAGCCTGTGATACCAATTTTTGAAATGATATGTCAATGGTCAAAAAAGTATTTAGCGCCTGATGATATTAATAATAGTATTTGTGGACAGTTTCCTAAACAGGATGGTGAGTTCTTCATCTTAGCCGAGGAATAAAATGGTAAGAATAAAAGATAGTTTACAGCAGAAGTTACTTGATAATCAAGTGCGTTATGAAAGGGAAGAAATTCTTTGGATGTTAGATTATATCGGTCATCCTGATTATAAAATACGAGATGAGTTAATTTTTGTTACTCTAGCTAGAGCCATACAAGAGCAACTATTTACAAAGGAACAGTTTGATTTTGTAGCGATTGAGGCTCTAAAACGACAAGGACTCTTGTATAAAAAAGAAGAGATTGGTCAAGCGACTCTGACTCGATCTTTTACGGCTTTATTATTAGCTAATTTGCTAAATGCGGATGCTAAGAAAAATTCACTTTATTTTAAAAGACTTTCTAGTCAGCAAAGAATGGCTCTATTTGAACAAGGAATGTCTTATTTGCTGTATGAAAATGATAGGACTGGCTATTCTGAAGAATATGGTTGGGTTCATGCCTTTGCTCATGGTGCAGATCTTTTAGTTGAGATTATTTGTCACCCAGATTTTCCTATAACACGAGTAAATGAAGTTCTACAAGTATTAGAAAAGATTTTTAAAAGAGTGAATTGGCGTTTTATCAGTGATGAGGACTGGCGTTTGGCACGAGTCATCTATCAGGCTGTTTTAAATGATAGACTCTCACAAACCAGAGTTGCAGCTTGGTTAACTTCACTTGACTTTCCACTAGAAAACTCAACAGACTTTTTGCAATTCTCTAATGCTCGTTCATGCTTGTTAGAAGTTTATCTTCAGTTAGACAAAGAAAAAGCTCTCTCAGACGAGCTAAGAGAAGCTATTCAGTTGTTTTCGTACTAAATATCAAAAATGACAAGTGCATCTTCTAGTTCTTTTTGGAGGTGCTTTTTCTTATATGATTGGAAAAGAGATAAGTCTTTTACTGTATTATAGCGTTTGTGGAGACGGTACATTTGAGATATTTTGTATTGAGGATAATCCTCGAAGAATTGTTGGGTCAACTGCCATTCGCGGATGTAACCAAGAGGTCTTGTATGATAGCAGACACTGTCAATCATTCGAGCGGAGTGGCGGTGGTGAAGATGACCAAAGGCAACATCTTTCACACCATATTTGACAAAGAGATTATGAAAGGCTTGACTGCCCAGAAAAGCATTAAAGCGCTGAAAATAAGGGTGATTGTAAAGAAAATCTTTGTGAGGAACAAAATGCATAGCTAGGATAATAGGATCATTCAGAGAAGTCAAAATTCTCTCAAGTTGTTCTAGGGTCTGTTGAGTGAGTATAGGGTCATCAGTGTTGCGGTTCAATCGTCTATCAAACCAGAAAAATTGCTTGGTTCGTTTGTGTTCTTCAGGTGTTTTTTCGGGAACGAAGCCATAGTCATACCAACCTGCTAGGCTAATAAACTGAGTCTGTCCAAATGATTGTACATTGAAATTGTGCTGTTGAATGTCGTCTTCAGTCATTCCTAGCATGTCATGATTGCCTAAATTGTAAGAAACGGAGAAGGATTTTTTGAGCTTTTGTAAAAAAGGCAAACTAATGTGTTCAAAATCATTAGACAGATCCCCTGCAAAGTGAATGTGGTCAACTTTTTTCTTTTTTAGTAAATCAATCAAAATGGTGATGTCTTCATCGGTAAATTGGTTTGAATCCAAATGAAGATCGCTCATAAATGCTAAATTTGTCATGCTCCTAGTGTAGCATATTTGAGGGACGATGAAAGAAATAAATTTTTCGCCAAAAATCATAGGAAGGTTTAAGTCTTTTGGTGTAAAATAGAAGCAAGAGGAGGCCTACGAATGATAAAATTAGTAGCATTTGACATGGACGGTACATTTCTGCGCTCAGACAATACCTACGGTGTGAAGCGCTTTAAGAAAATTTATCGAGCATTACAAGAAAAAGATATAAAAGTAGTCGTCATTTCAGGCAATCAGTATGCCTAACTGGCTTCATTTTTTCCAAAATATCAGGATGAGTTAATTATTGTTTCAGAAAATGGAGCACTAATTTTTGAGGGAGAGAAGCTATTACGAGAAGAAAAAATCGCTAGAACAGAGATTGAAAAGGTTTTAGACGTGCTTGTGTTAGAAGGATTAGAAAATGCGACAACTCTTTGCGGGCTTCATTCTGCTTATTTGATCAAGTCAGCACCCAAACAGTACAAAGAAGAAATTGCAATTTATTACCATGCATTGAAAGAAATCTCTAATTTTCAGGATTTACCAGAAGATGATTTTGTCAAGTTAGCTTTATTGGTGCCAGAAGAAAAAACAGATCAACTCCTTGAAAAGCTAAATCAAGTTACTGGTCAACTCGTTCAGGCAGTTTCAAGTGGACGTGGTTCGATTGATATCATCCAAAGAGGTGTTCATAAAGGCTCTGCTATTGAATTCCTTAGTCAGCATTTTGGTATTGCACCACAGGAGATGATGGCTTTTGGGGACGGTGGAAATGACCTAGAAATGCTAGCTTATGTAGGTCACAGCTATGCGATGGCAAATGCTCCTGACAAGGTCAAGAAAACAGCAATGTATCAAGCACCAAGCGATCAAGAATCAGGCGTTTTAGAAATTCTAGAGCGAAAGGTTGTAAAGGGGTGACTATCATGAATGTCATTTTGACGTATCTAACCTCTTAATATTTTTAGCCAGATGGCAACCTATCTAACAATCATGTAACAAAGAACGAAATTTCTTGATTCAGAATTAGAAATTTTATACAATAACTATTATTGGACTCTGTCAGAAATTAGAAAAAAATACTGACTTGTGATATAATAAAACGATATGTGAAAAGAGGTAAGTATGGATATTTCAGAAATTCGTCAAAAAATTGACGCAAATCGTGAAAAATTAGCTTCTTTCAGGGGGTCTCTTTGACTTAGAAGGCCTGGAAGAAGAAATTGCAATCTTAGAAAATAAGATGACAGAACCTGATTTTTGGGATGATAATATTGCGGCGCAAAAAACATCTCAAGAATTAAACGAACTCAAGCAAACCTATGATAACTTCCAGCAAATGGCTGATTTATTTGACGAATCAGAGATTTTGCTTGATTTTTTAGCGGAGGATGATTCTGTACAGGAAGAGTTGGAAGAAAAATTAGCAGAGTTGGAAACAAAAATGACCAGCTATGAAATGACACTCCTCTTGTCGGAACCTTATGATAATAACAATGCTATCCTTGAAATTCATCCAGGCTCTGGTGGAACAGAAGCTCAAGACTGGGGGGATATGTTGCTGCGGATGTATACACGCTTTGGCAATGCTCATGGTTTCAAGGTTGAAGTATTGGACTATCAAGCGGGAGATGAAGCGGGGATTAAGTCTGTTACCTTGTCTTTTGAGGGTCCTCATGCCTATGGTTTGTTGAAGTCTGAAATGGGAGTTCATCGATTGGTACGCATTTCGCCATTTGATTCAGCTAAACGTCGTCACACTTCTTTTACTTCAGTGGAAGTCATGCCGGAGTTGGATGACACGATTGAAATTGAGGTGCGAGACGAAGACATCAAGATGGATACTTTCCGTTCCGGTGGTGCCGGCGGACAAAATGTCAACAAAGTTTCAACTGGTGTTCGTTTAACCCACATACCAACGGGAATTGTGACACAATCCACTGTTGACCGCACACAATATGGAAACCGTGATCGGGCAATGAAATTGCTTCAAGCGAAACTCTACCAAATGGAGCAAGAAAAGAAAGCAGCTGAAGTGGATTCCTTAAAGGGAGACAAAAAAGAAATTTCTTGGGGAAGTCAAATTCGCTCTTATGTCTTTACTCCTTACACGATGGTCAAAGATCATCGGACAGGCTTTGAAGTCGCACAGGTCGACAAAGTCATGGATGGAGATATTGATGGCTTCATCGATGCCTACTTGAAATGGCGGTTAAACTAAACATTAAATTTACGAGAGTGGTGCAGACAATTGTAATTGCAATGCAATCATAGTTTCCTCTCCCACTCCCTCAACTATCTTACGAAAGGAACTCTTAACAATAAATGTCAATTATTGAAATGAGAGATGTTGTCAAAAAATATGACAACGGGACAACAGCCTTGCGTGGTGTGTCCATTGAAGTAGAGCCAGGAGAATTCACCTACATTGTAGGACCTTCTGGAGCTGGGAAATCAACTTTTATTCGATTATTGTATCGTGAAGTGAAAGTTGATAAGGGAAGTCTGCAAGTTGCTGGCTTTAATCTTGCTAAAATTAAAAAACGTGATATTCCAATGTTGCGTCGTAATGTTGGCGTCGTTTTCCAAGATTATAAATTGCTACCCAAAAAGACGGTGTATGAAAATATCGCTTACGCCATGGAAGTTATCGGTGAGCGTCGTCGCAATATTAAAAAGCGTGTTATGGAAGTGCTGGATTTGGTTGGTTTGAAACATAAAGTTCGCTCTTTTCCAAATGAGTTATCAGGTGGTGAGCAACAACGGATTGCCATTGCACGTGCGATTGTGAACAATCCTAAAGTTTTGATTGCCGATGAACCGACAGGGAATTTGGATCCAGATAATTCGTGGGAAATCATGAATCTACTGGAACGAATTAACCTGCAAGGGACGACTGTTCTAATGGCGACCCACAATAGCCAAATTGTAAATACTTTGCGTCACCGCGTTATTGCCATCGAAAATGGTCGTGTGGTGCGTGATGAAGCAAAAGGAGAATACGGATACGATGAATAGTAAATTTTTTAGTCACCTGCTTGAATCGCTCAAAAGTTTGAAGCGAAATGGTTGGATGACAGTTGCTGCGGTCAGCTCCGTGATGATTACACTAGGGTTAGTCGCAATCTTTGTGTCAGTCATTTTAAACACGGCGAAGCTAGCAACAGATATTGAAAATAATGTGCGGGTTATGGTCTATATGCGACCAGATACAGCGGACAATGAAGAGACCATTACAAAAGAAGGTCAAACAGTCAAAAATGAGGACTACCATAAGGTATATGATGCCCTCAACAAAATGTCAAATGTGAAATCAGTAACATTTTCTAGCAAGCAAGAACAATTAAAGAAACTAACAGAAGTCATGGGTAAAGATTGGAAACTCTTTGAAGGAGATGCCAATCCCCTGCATGACGCTTATATTGTCGATACAACTGACCCCAAATACGTTACCTCTGTAGCAAACAATGCGAAGAAAGTGGAAGGGGTCTCTGAAGTAGAGTACGGTGGAGCCAATACAAAACGTATTTTTGCGTTAGCTAATTTTATCCGTACGTGGGGAATTGTAGGAGCGCTCCTCTTAGTCTTTATTGCTGTTTTCTTGATTTCAAATACTATTCGGATTACGATTATTTCACGCAGTCGTGAAATTCAAATCATGCGTCTGGTGGGAGCAAAAAACAGTTACATTCGAGGTCCGTTCTTGTTAGAAGGAGCTTGGATTGGCTTGCTTGGGGCAGTTGTTCCAGCTGGCTTGGTCTATTTTATTTACGAAATGGCCTATAAGTCATTTAATCCATCTCTTGCTAGTCAAAATCTTTCAATGATTGTACCCAAAACCTTTATTCCATTGATGATTTCCTTCCTTTTCGTAGTAGGAATTATCATCGGAGCATTTGGCTCGGTTCTCTCAATGAGACGATTCTTGAAAATTTAAAAAAAGAAGTGATAATAAAAACCCTATTGAACTCTGATCCGAAAGTTAGATAGAAAAACCTAACTTTTGAGATGCAGTTCATTTAGGGCTTTTTTAATGCAAAAACGGATTAAACATTTTTTCATGAACAATGGTGGTTTGAGGACCATGCCCAGGATAAACGTCATAATCAGGCAAGGTCAGCAACTCGTTTTTGATGCTAGAAATGAGTTGTTCTATATTTCCAGTATAGAGGTCCGTTCGACCAATTGATTCGCAGAATAAAGCATCGCCAGTTAAAACAAAGTGCTCGTTAGGAAAGATGATTGAAACACCACCGATTGAATGTCCTGGTGTTGGTACGACGTAAAAATAAAAATCATCTAGACTGTAAGGACTATGATAGTCAAAAAAGGCATCGGCAGGCTGGAGAATGATGTTATCAATATCTTGGTGGCGAGCTAGTCCAGATAGATTATACTCCGGAGTGTAAAGCCAAGTTGCTTCACTTTCAGCGACATAGACAGGTGGATGTCCAAAATGTTGACGAACTAAATCAACACTCATAATATGATCGTAATGAGTATGGGTCAGCAAAATAGCTGTAATTGGCTTATTGATTTCTTGGATTTTTGTTGCAATTTTATCCCAGTCACTACCTGGATCAACTACGATAAGGTGATGCTCATTTTCTAAATAATAAGTATTTTCGTATGCTTGAGCGTTTAAAGTTTTATGAATTGTTATCATGAGAACTCCTTTCACTTCATAGTTTAGCAAAAAAATATGAAAAATGACATAAAAGAAATATCAAGCTATTTATCAAGGGAAAATAAGGCATAAAACGTGATACGAAATAGTTGGATTTATGGTATAATTTTTCTAATATGACACAAGAAAAAAGAAAATATGCTGTGGTGGATTTAGAGGCGACGAGTGCCAGCAGCAACGCAAAAATTATTCAAGTCGGGATTGTGCTGATTGAAAATGGTCAGATTGTCAAAACTTATGAAACCGATGTGAATCCTCATGAAAAGTTAGATCCTCATATTCGCCAATTGACAGGATTGACAGATAAGCGATTGAGAAAGGCGCCAGACTTTTCTCAAGTGGCTCGTAAGATTTATGAGTTGATTGAAGATGCCATTTTTGTGGCGCATAATGTGAAATTTGATGCTAATTTATTAGCAGAAGCTCTCTTTTGGGAAGGATTTGAATTGGTGACTCCGAGGGTAGATACGGTAGAGCTTGCACAAGTCTTTTTCCCAACGTTTGAAAAATACAATCTAGGAATATTATGTGAGCAGTTAGATATTCCTTTGAAACATGCGCATACAGCACTTGCGGATGCCTCAGCAACGGCTACATTATTTTTAAAAATACAAGAAAAAATTCAAAAACTTCCAAAAGAATTGGTAGAGTATTTGTTGAAATTTTCGGATAGTTTGATTTACGAATCACGCTTAGCGATAGAAGATGCTTTTAACCAAATATCGGACATAACTTGCCGTGATTTGATGAAGTGGCAGGGAATTTTTCTTCGAAAAAGTAAAAAAATCCAAAAAGCGAGGAAATTGTCTAAAAATTTCACTCACAACATCAATTTGCTGGATTTAGAGGAGCGAAAAGAACAAGATGAGTTTGCACATGATGTGGAACAGGCTTTGAAAAGTCAGCAACCAAGTTTTTTACAAGCTCAGACAGGTTTAGGCAAGACCTATGGTTACTTGCTTCCTGCTTTGGCTCAAACGAGCAAGCAAATTCTGGTAACAGTTCCTACGAAAGTGTTGCAGGACCAGATTGTGGCAAATGAAGGACAAAAGTTAGAAGAAATCTTTCATCTTTCTGTTCATAGCTTGAAAAGTCCTGCCAATTATTTGAAGCTTGACTTCTTTTATGACAGTTTGCAGCGGGTAGATGACAATCGTTTGGTCAATCGTTGCAAGATGTTGCTTTTAGTTTGGCTCACAGAAACAGAATCTGGTGATTTGGATGAAATTGGTCAACGGCATCGCTATCAGACCTATTTTCAACAGGTGCTTCATGATGGAAAGTTGAGCAAAAAATCCCTCTTTTATGGTGCAGATTTTTGGCAAAAAGGTCAAGAAAAGTCCAAACGCAGTCGTGTATTAGTGACCAATCATGCTTATTTTTTGACGCGGTTAGAAGATGATAAATCCATTGTGGAGAATCGGCTTTTGATTGTGGATGAAGCTCAGAAGTTGTTTTTAGCTTTGGAAAATCTCTCTCGAAAATCCCTCAATATGACAAAATGCTTGCAACAAATTCAATCGGAACTTGAAACAACAGGTACCATTTTGCAACGTCGGTTAATAGAGGATATTCAATTTGAATTGACTCATGCGATGGAACAATTCCAACGTTACAAGAAAAATGAGCTAACGAAAGAAACCTGTTCCAAACTTCGACAAGATTTATCAGAGTTAGATCAAAGCTCTCTTGCTGATTTACGCACTATTTTTGCCACAAAATACGACCAGTTCTGGTTAAAAGAAGAGCAGTTCGATGATTATCGAGTGACGATGTTGGAAGCCGCTTGCCTAGAAGTGCTA
This sequence comes from Streptococcus sp. IsoGale021, assembly GCF_031142795.1. Classification (NCBI taxonomy): domain Bacteria; kingdom Bacillati; phylum Bacillota; class Bacilli; order Lactobacillales; family Streptococcaceae; genus Streptococcus; species Streptococcus sp. IsoGale021. The sequence goes on along the minus strand of NZ_JAKZJH010000006.1, from coordinate 8,241 downwards.
GATTTTCGAGCTTTGCTGCCTGAAGAGGTTCAAGTCTTATTCGTTTCAGCCACGCTTGAAATCAGTAAAAAAGTGCATTTAGCGCATTTACTTGGTTTTGAAAATGCACCATTTTATCAGTTACCACAAAAGCAGAAACATCAGCAGAAAATATGGTTGGATAAGAATTTTCCAAATGTTGTAGACTTGGATGTGGACACTTATGCAGAATTGATTGTCAAATGGGTTCATAAATTAGCTACTCAGGAAGTTCCACTTCTCGTTTTATTCACATCGAAAGCGTTGTTGTTAGCTGTTTCGGAACGTTTGCGCTTGCCACACTTAGCCCAGTATAAGAATGGTGAAGCGGCTAATATTAAACGACGTTTTGACAGAGGGGAAACGAGTATTTTACTAGGGGCTGGCAGTTTTTGGGAGGGAACAGATTTCTCTAGTCAGAAGCAAATGATTGAAGTCATTACACGGATTCCATTTGATAATCCGAGCGATTTCTTTACGCAAAAACTCAACCGCAAATTGCGGCAAGAAGGCAAGAATCCTTTTTATGATTATAGCTTGCCTGTTGCGATTTTACGCCTAAAACAGGCTTTGGGACGTACAATCCGACACCAAGAGCAGCAGTCAGCAGTCGTTATTTTAGACAATCGCATGTTAACCAAACGTTATGGTCGCCAAATTCAAACAGCCTTGGAAAAAATTGCTCCAATATCTGTCACCAGTATGAAAAAAATTCCAACAGAAATTGAGCAATTTTTGAAGAAGAAGGAAACGGTGTAATTTTACCCCATTAGAAAACTCAGTTCACTTTTTAACTGAGTTTTTTGCTAAAAATGGTAATTTCCTCTGCTGCTAGTTTTAAATTTTGTTATAATAGAAACACAAAGAAAGAAGGTTCAATATGTATCAAAAATATCTTCCAGGGATTGGTTTTGCTTTTGTATTAGCGGCAGTAGCAACCGTCTTGGGAAATTTATTCCCCTTGATTGGCTCTAGTGTTTTTGCCATTCTTTTGGGAATTCTAGCTAATAATCTTTTTCATATAAAGAAGACTTATCATGCTGGTTTAGCTTATTCAGGTAAGAAATTACTGCAATATTCCATTATTTTGCTGGGGTTTAGTATGTCCATTGGTCGGGTTTCTGCTACAGGCATCTCCTCTTTAAAAATTAGCATTTTAACTATACTGATTGCTTTTATTTCAGCTTATGTGGTAGGACGTCTGCTGGGAATGGGCAAAGTTCTAACCACTTTAATTGGATTTGGAACGGCTATTTGTGGTGGTTCTGCTATTGCAGCAGCTTCACCGATTTTAGAAGCAAAAGATGAAGAGATTGCTTTATCTATTTCTACAATTTTCTTTTTTAACATTTTAGCGGTCTTTATTTTCCCTTTTTTGGGACATCTCATGCATATGAATGATGCGACATTTGGAACTTGGGCAGGAACAGCTATCAATGATACATCATCTGTTGTAGCAGCGGGTTATACTTACAGTCAGTCAGCAGGAGATTTAGCAACGATTGTGAAGCTTAGCCGTGCTTTAATGATTGTACCAGCCTGTCTTATCTTTGCAGGAGTCCGATATTTACGCTCAAAAAGCAGTCATCAAAAAGTTAATTTAAAGAAAATTTTTCCTTGGTTTATTTTGTGGTTTGTCATGGCGTCTATTGTTACTAGTGTTGGGATTTTTCCAAGTTCGTTCGTTCCTACAACGAAGTTCTTGTCACAATGGCTCATAGCAATGGCTCTTGCTGGAATTGGTGCGAGAGTATCCTTTGGGCAATTTAGAAAAGCAGGTGCAGCGCCACTATTGACAGGAGCCTTTGCTTGGTTCGCGGTTGCTGTATCTAGCTTAATCATTCAATACTTTTTCTCATAAATGTGCTTTAAAAGTGACTGACATTTATTACGTATGTTGGAGGAGATATGCCTTATCAAAAACGCTCGATTGATTCGCGAGTGGATTATAGTTTAATATTACCAGTATTTTGTTTGCTTTTCATTGGCGTTATGGCCATTTATATTGCTGTTAGTCATGATTATCCAAAAAACGTTTGGCCAATTGTAGGGCAGCAGATTGCTTGGATTGCTCTAGGGACAGTTATCAGTCTGGTTATCATGCTATTCAAAACAAAATTTCTTTGGCAAATAACGCCATACTTATATGTATTTGGCTTAGCGTTGATGCTGCTTCCGCTCATTTTTTATAGTTCAGAATTAGTCGCTTCAACAGGAGCAAAAAACTGGGTGACTATAGGGCGTGTGACCTTGTTTCAACCGTCTGAATTTATGAAAATTTCTTATATTCTGATGTTATCACGAGTTGTTGTTAATTTTTTACAGCGTTATAAAGATAGAGAGCGAACGGTTCAATTGGACTTCTTACTGATTTTTGAGTTAGCCCTTTATACCTTACCCGTTCTGATTTTATTGGCATTGCAGAGTGACCTAGGGACAGCATTAGTCTTTATCGCAATCTTTTCAGGAATTGTCCTCTTATCAGGTGTGTCTTGGAAAATCATTGTACCAGTTGTTTTGACCGTTCTGGTTGTAGGCGGTGGCTTTTTACTTATCTTCATTTCAAAAGACGGGCGAGCTTTTTTGCACCAAATTGGGATGCCAACTTATCAGATCAACCGTATTTTGGCTTGGCTGAATCCGTTTGACTACGCTCAAACCACTACTTATCAACAGGCACAAGGTCAAATAGCAATTGGTAGTGGTGGTCTCTGGGGACAAGGGTTTAATGTATCCAATCTATTGGTGCCTGTACGTGAAAGTGATATGATTTTTACTGTCATTGCAGAAGATTTTGGTTTTGTCGGTGCAACGATTGTGATTGCCTTGTATCTGCTCTTGATTTATCGCATGCTAAAAATTACGCTGAAATCAAATAATCAATTTTATACATATATTTCAACCGGTTTCATCATGATGCTGCTCTTTCATATTTTTGAAAATATCGGAGCAGTAACAGGGATTTTACCTCTAACAGGGATTCCGCTTCCATTCATTTCTCAAGGTGGATCTTCCATTATTAGTAATTTAATCGGGGTCGGGCTCTTACTTTCAATGAGTTATCAAAATAATCTCACAGATGAAAAAAAGATACGCTATCCTCAAAGACGTAAAAAAGTGGTTTTAAAACGATTAAAATAAAGGAGAAGAAAGATGACAAAAGTAGCTGTTATGTTAGCCAATAGCTTTGAAGAAATTGAAGCATTGACGGTTGTGGATGTTCTTCGCCGTGCAGGAATCCTATGTGACATGATTGGATTTGAAAAAGCGGTAACAGGTTCTCATGGTATTTCAGTTCAAGCAGATAAGGTTTGGGCTGGAAAGTTAGAGGATTATGACTTAGTGGTACTGCCGGGAGGAATGCCTGGTGCGACAAATTTGCGAGATGATGATCGTTTGATGTCAGCTCTACAAAAGATGCAGGAAGAAGGCAAGTGGATAGCTGCCATTTGCGCAGCACCGATTGCACTCAATCGTGCAGGTATTTTAAAGGACAAACAGTTTACCTGTTACGATGGTATCGAGTCAGACATTGATTCTGGCATTTATATCAAGCAAACCGTCGTTGTTGACGGGAAAGTAATTACTAGCCGAGGACCTGCAACTGCTCTAGCTTTTGCTTATGAGTTGGTTCATCAGTTAGGCGGAGACAGTGAGCAGCTTGCAACGGCGATGCTTTACAATGACGTTTACGGTGATTGATTGTCTATGATACTAAAACTTATTTGGAATGATCCAAGTAAGTTTTTTTATGAAAATTCATGTCTAAAATAGGCTTTCCTATCTGTTTTAACAGCAATTTTTTACAAAAATATGTTATAATAAAAAGTATGGATTATCAAGATTATATTTGGGATTTAGGAGGGACTCTCCTCAATAATTACGAGACGTCAACAGCTGCGTTTGTAGAAACATTAGCTGGTTTTGGGATTCAAACTAATCATGATGATGTTTACAAGGCGCTAAAGGTTTCAACTCCCTATGCAGTTGCTCAATTTGCGCCCAACATTCCTGCATTTTTACAAACTTATAAAGTGAATGAAGCAAGAGAGTTAGCTCATCCGGTATTATTTGAAGGTGCTGCAGATTTGCTCAAGAATATCGTTGCACAAGGAGGGCGTAATTTTCTGATTTCTCATCGGAATGATCAGGTTTTAGAGATTCTTGATAAAACAGGGATTTCAGGCTACTTTACAGAAGTGGTGACTTCTAATCGTGGTTTTAAGAGAAAGCCAAATCCTGAGTCAATGCTTTATTTAAAAGATAAGTATCAGATTGAGAATGGGTTAGTCATCGGAGATCGTTCAATTGACACAGAAGCGGGTCAATCAGCTGGCTTTGCAACTTATCTCTTTGATGATATGGAAAATCTCAAGAAATTTATAAAAATATAGAAAAGGAATCGTATGTCAGAAGAAAATAAAGAACTGCAAGCACAAGATTATGATGCCAGTCAAATTCAGGTTTTAGAAGGTTTGGAAGCTGTCCGAATGCGTCCAGGGATGTATATTGGCTCAACTTCAAAAGAAGGACTACATCATCTTGTTTGGGAAATTGTAGATAACTCAATTGATGAGGCACTAGCTGGTTTTGCAACACATATTCAAGTATTTATTGAGAAAGACAATTCGATTACCGTTGTTGATGACGGTCGTGGAATCCCTGTAGATATTCAAGAAAAAACAGGTCGTCCTGCGGTAGAAACTGTCTTTACCATTCTTCATGCTGGAGGAAAATTCGGCGGTGGCGGGTACAAGGTATCTGGAGGATTGCATGGTGTCGGATCTTCCGTGGTTAATGCTCTTTCTACTCAACTTGATGTTCGGGTTTACAAGAACGGTCAGATTCATTTTCAAGAATACCGTCGCGGGCACGTCGTAGCGGATCTGGAGATTATCGGCGAGACTGATCGCACAGGAACAACTGTTCATTTTACACCAGACCCAGAAATCTTCACAGAAACGGTTGAATTTGATTTTGAAAAATTAAATAAACGGGTGCAAGAACTAGCATTTTTGAATCGTGGCCTGCGAATTTCTATTACCGATAAACGGGAAGGTTTGGAGCAAACAAAAGATTACCATTATGAGGGTGGGATTGCTAGCTATGTCCAGTATATCAATGAAAATAAAGATGTTATCTTTGAAAATCCGATTTATACAGACGGAGAAATGGATGATATTACTGTTGAAGTAGCTATGCAGTATACAACAGGCTATCACGAAACTGTCATGAGTTTTGCAAATAATATCCACACTCATGAAGGTGGGACGCATGAACAAGGTTTTCGTACAGCGCTCACACGTGTCATCAATGACTATGCCAAGAAAAATAAGCTTCTGAAAGAAAATGAAGACAACCTGACTGGTGAAGATGTCCGTGAAGGATTAACAGCTGTTATCTCTGTAAAACATCCTAACCCACAGTTTGAAGGACAAACAAAGACGAAGCTTGGAAATAGTGAAGTTGTTAAAATTACTAATCGTCTCTTTAGCGAAGCTTTCTCAGATTTCCTTTTGGAAAATCCTGCGGTTGCTAAGAAGATAGTAGAAAAGGGAATTTTAGCGTCCAAGGCTCGGATTGCAGCCAAGCGTGCGCGTGAAGTGACCCGCAAGAAATCAGGTCTTGAAATTTCAAATCTACCTGGTAAATTGGCAGATTGCTCTTCTAATGATCCGCATGAAACAGAATTGTTTATCGTGGAAGGAGATTCAGCAGGTGGTTCAGCCAAGTCTGGTCGAAATCGGGAGTTTCAAGCTATTTTGCCAATTCGCGGTAAGATTTTAAATGTTGAAAAAGCTAGCATGGATAAAATTTTAGCCAATGAAGAAATTCGTAGTCTCTTTACCGCAATGGGAACAGGCTTTGGAGCGGATTTTGATGTGAGCAAAGCTCGTTATCAAAAATTAGTCATTATGACCGATGCCGATGTTGATGGTGCGCATATCCGAACCCTTCTTTTGACGTTGATTTATCGTTATATGAAGCCTGTTTTGGAAGCAGGTTATGTCTATATTGCTCAACCGCCTATTTATGGTGTGAAAGTCGGCAGTGAAGTGAAAGAATACATCCAGCCCGGAGCCAATCAAGAAGAAGAGCTACAGTTGGCATTGGAGCGTTATTCTGAAGGGCGTTCTAAACCAAGTATTCAACGTTACAAAGGCTTGGGAGAAATGGACGACCACCAACTTTGGGAAACAACGATGAACCCAAAACATCGCTTAATGGCGCGTGTCTCAGTCGATGATGCAGCAGAAGCGGACAAGATTTTTGATATGCTAATGGGTGACCGTGTAGAACCTCGTCGTGAATTTATCGAAGAGAACGCCGTATATAGTACATTGGACGTTTAAAAAAATCTGAAAAAATTCACATTTACCAAGAAAATTATGATATAATAATCATGATTATTTTCAAGTAATATTTTGAAGGAGTTTTACATGTCTAACGGACTAATCGTACTAATTATAGTGATAGCAGTTCTCTTGATTGTTGCTTACATAACTGCTGTCTTATTAAGAAAAAGAAATGATGCCTTGCTTGCTAAGTTAGAAGATCGCAAAGAAGAACTTTATAATCTTCCTGTAAACGATGAAGTCGAAGCGGTTAAAAACATGCATTTGATTGGACAAAGTCAAGTGGCTTTTCGTGAATGGAATCAAAAATGGGTTGATCTTTCTTTAAACTCTTTTGCAGACATCGAAAATAACCTCTTTGAAACGGAAGGTTACAATAATTCGTTTCGGTTTCTAAAAGCAAAGCATGGTATTGATAAAATCGAGAGTCAAATTGACTTGATTGAAGAAGATATTACTGCTATTCGCAATGCACTTGCTGAATTAGAAAAGCAAGAGTCTAAAAATAGCGGTCGTGTCTTGCATGCTTTGGATTTATTTGAAAAGTTGCAAGTGTCTGTGGCAAATGATACAGAAAGTTATGGCTCAGCGCTTCCTGAGATCGAAAAGCAATTAGAAAAAATTCAATCTGAATTCTCTCAATTTGTAACTTTAAACTCATCAGGCGATCCTGTTGAAGCAGCGGAAATTTTGGATAAAACAGAAGATCACATCCTTGCTTTAACGCATATTGTTGAAAAAATCCCAGAGCTTGTATCAGAATTAGATCAAAAGTTACCAGAACAGTTGGAAGATTTGGAGTCTGGTCATCGCAAATTACTGGAATCCGGTTATCATTTTATTGAAACTGATATTGAATCTCGCTTCCAACAGCTGCATACTAGTTTGAAACGCAACAGTGAAAACATTGCCAGTTTAGAATTGGACAATGCACAATATGAAAATACGCAAATCCAAGAAGAAATGGATGCTTTATATGACATGTTTAACCGTGAAATCAAGTCACATAAAGTAGTTGTCAAATTAGTTAATAGTTTACCAGGTTACTTAGGTCATACAAAAGAAAACAATCAAAATCTTTTGACAGAGATTGCCCGTCTTTCAAAATTGTATCTCTTGACAGAAAGCGATACGAATCATGTTCGTCGACTTCAAAGTGAACTTTCTAGCTTAGATGATGTTGTTTTAGAAGCGATTGAAGATTCTTCAGAAAGAAAACAGGCTTATTCTGTTCTTCAAGAAAATCTTGAAACTATTCAAAAACGTGTGAAAGAAATTGAAGATGAGCAGTTAGTGTTGAGTGAAAAATTGGCTAAAATTGAAAAAGATGATGCCAATGCTCGACAAAAAGTTAACATTTATATCAACAAATTGCATACGATTAAGCGTTATATGGAAAAACGCAATTTGCCGGGTATTCCACGGAGCTTCCTGACCACTTTCTTTACTGCAAGTGATAACACAGAAGCTTTAGTAGCAGAATTGGAACAGTATCGTGTCAATATTGAATCAGTAAATCGTATGTTAGAGATTTTGACAAATGATATGAATGAACTGGAAAATGAGACTTACCGGATTGTTGAAAATGCTACTTTGACAGAGCAATTGTTACAATATTCAAATCGCTATCGTTCATTTGATGAAGGAGTTCAAACTGCCTTCAACCGTGCACTAGAGATTTTTGAAAATGAGTTTGATTATCAAGCATCGTTTGAGGAGATCTCGCAAGCATTGGATGTAGTAGAACCTGGTGTAACCAATCGTTTTGTTACATCGTATGAAAAAACGCGAGAAAATATCCGATTTTAAATTAAAACAATAAAGAGACAAGGTTTCATTTCCTTGCCTCTTTTTATTATGTTCTTTT
>NZ_JAKZJH010000005.1:0-122047 GCF_031142795.1 Streptococcus sp. IsoGale021 | reverse complement strand
GTCTATTAAAGAAGATACTATCTGAATTGTCTATTACTCCTTCAAATATGACTAGTACAGGTTTAAGACATACTTACGCAAGCACACTTCTGGCAATGGATATAGACATCTGGGCAATCGCCAAGAATATGGGACATAAAGATATTCAGCAAATCAGTGAGACTTACGGGCATTTAATCAAAGAAAAAGCTATCCGTGAAGACAATAAAATCCGTGACTTTTTCCACGGTTTAAGCCAGTAAAAACTATTTTGAACAAATTTTGAACAAAAATAAAAGAAACGCTGATTTATCAACGTTTGAAGCCTTTGAAATATGTCCCCTGCCGGAATCGAACCAGCAACTACTCCTTAGGAGGGAGTTGTTATATCCATTGAACTAAGGGGACTAGAGAAAAACTCTGCCAAGTGACAGAGTTAATTCTACATTAACGGCGAATTTCTTTGATACGCGCTGCTTTACCTTGCAATGCACGAAGATAATACAATTTCGCACGACGTACTTTACCGTAACGAACAACTTCAATCTTTTCAACACGTGGTGTGTGAAGTGGGAAGATACGTTCAACACCTACACCGTTAGAAATTTTACGAACAGTATAGTTTTCTGAAATACCAGCACCTTTACGAGCGATAACCACACCTTCAAAGATTTGGATACGTTCGCGATTTCCTTCGACAACTTTTGCGTGAACACGAACAGTGTCACCAGGACGGAATGCAGGAATATCAGTACGAAGTTGACCTTCAGTCAAACTTTGGATTAATGGATTCATTATTCTTCTCCTATCTTACTAATCTTGCAGTTCAAGACCACAGCGGATTAGTCGTTTTTTAGTGCTTCCATTACGCACTATCTAATATCATAACAAATTTTATAATAATTGTAAATGCCTTATTAGGATTATTTTTCCATTTTAGCGAATTATTGAAGAACCAATGAAGCTGCTCCAATGACGCCTGCATCATTTCCAAGCGTTGCAAGTGCAAGTTTTGTTGACATACGCACTTGAGGGAAAGAATTTTCTTCATAGACCTTACGAACACCGTCTAGTAAAAATTCGCCTGCTGCAGAGACGCCACCACCGATGACAATCGTTGACGGATTTAAGATAGATCCAATGTTGGCACAAGCAATACCAAGATAACGTGCAAAATTGCGATAAACAATGAGAGCTAATTCATCACCAGCTTTAGCCAAATCAAAGACAATTTTTGCATTAACGTCTTCACCGTTATCAATCAATTTTTTCAGCTCTGCATCACCAGCATATTCATCAGCGTAGCGGCGCGTTAAATTGACAATTCCCGTTGCAGAAGCTACGGTTTCTAGGCAACCTTTTTTACCACAAGTACAGAGAATCGGCTGATCAAAATCAACTGTGATATGTCCCAGCTCTCCAGCTGCTCCAGCTACACCGTGCAGTAATTTTCCTTCCGCAACAATACCGCCACCGACACCTGTTCCAAGAGTCATAAACACAACATCAGGCTGATTTTCACCAGCACCTTTCCAACGTTCGCCAAGAGCAGCTACATTTGCGTCATTATCAATAAAGAAAGAAATACCAGTTGCTTTCTCAATCTTTTCTTTTACAGGTTGTAAAGTTTTCCAATTGAGATTATAAGCCCCAATAACCGTTCCTTTTTCACGATCCACAACACCAGGTGAACCCATGCCAATTCCAATGAAATCTTCTGCCCCAAGTCCCAATAGTCGCAAGCGATGATTGATAGATTCAATCATATCATCAACAATATGACTACCTTCATCTAAAATGTTTGTCTTAATAGACCATTTTTCTTGAACTTCTCCCTCTTGGGTCAGAATCGCAAACTTCACAGATGTACCACCTAAATCAATCCCAATAATTTTTTTAGACATGCTACTCTCCTCTAATAACTTTTTTTCATTCTTATTATATCAGATTTTTTACGAATTGAAAAGGTTTGCATAGAACTTGAATAGTTTTGAATGACTTGTGCTACTCTCTGCTTTCATTTTACAAGACAAATAAAAAATTGCACAATAACGATAGATAATATTAGTATTCATTTTACCTATAGTTAAAACTGTCCAATTCATTGATCAAAAAGGAGACATCATGCTGAATTTACAACACTTGGAGCAACTCATTGTTTTCTCACAGGAGGGAACCTTGTCTAAAGCAGCCGAAGTCCTACTCATCTCTCAGCCGTCCTTAACTCGAAATATGCAAATGCTGGAAGATGAATTGGGAGTTACTCTTTTTGAGCGAAAAAAATAAATTAAGTTTCACGGAAACCGGTCATCAAACAGTTAAACTAACCAAAAAAATTCTGAAACAAAAATTTCTCGATGATGTACAACATTTTGCATTAAAAGAAAATACTATTTTTGGTGGTGTTAATGCACCGGGAGCTATCTTTGAACTGGAAAGTCGTATAAAAGAAAAAGGCTTGGAGCAACACATTCAAATTGAGCAAAAGACGAATGACGAATTGGAAAAAGCTCTGGATGACGAAAACGTTTACTTCATTGTAACAGACTATCCTATCAAAAAGAGCATATTCTTTCCATGGGGCTTTTCATGGAGCAACTTTACTTATCCGTTCCCTTGACTCACCCGTATGCCACACGAAAAGAGATAAAACTTGCAGAATTGGCTAATTTGACTATGCTACTGCGCTCGGATCTAGGCATTTGGCAGCCATTAGTCAATCAACTGACGCAAACAAAGTTTATTGTTCAAAAAGATTGGGCAGCCTTTGTCGATTTGGTAAATGCTTCTGAATTACCAACTTTTTCTACCAATATTACTCAACAAAACACTGAAGAATCCACTGTGAATAGCCAACGTATCCAGATTCCTATCTCGGACAAAGAAGCTACCAAGACTTTCTACATTTCCGTTTTGAAGAAGAATAAAGCTATTTTACAGGAGTTGGTGAAAACTAAATGATCTATGTTTATGAAAAAACATGATATATTCACTATAAAATAAGATTATTAAACAACTAAATACTGTTCTAGTATTAAAACTGAATAAGATGAAAAATCCCAACTCAATCAAAATAAAAAGTTAGGCTTTTTCTTGGTACTATTGTTACTATTGTATTGTAAAATAAGATGATTAGTTAAAACACTTGCCCTTTATATACAGACCTATCACCAAAATATTTTCTAATAGAAATATCACAAATACGATTAATTTAACATATTTGTTTGGAAATAACAATGCAATAATTGGTAAGATAAAATAGCTAGCAAGAACAAATAGACTAAATTTTGGAGTTAACATTAGATAACCTTTCAAAAATTATAATAAAGCATTCTTTACATCAGATTACTTACATATATAATAATCTTTTTCAAACGAAAATCAACTAATTATACCCAATTGTTATTAAAATATTATCTGAATGAAAACTAACATAGTTATTTTCTGAAATCAAACGAAAATCCTGTTTTCATTTTCTCCCCAGAAATCCTAAAAAGAGATCTATTGTGCTGGCTTCTTGATGATTAAAGAAAAGGCTGGTTTGGGTGTCCATGCTTGCAATCTTTATCATATTCTCTGCACTGAGTTCAAAGTCAAAAACATCAATATTTTCCTTCATTTGCTCAAAACGTGAAGACTTAGTTAAGCAAACGATTCCCCGTTGAACTTGCCAGCGAACCATGACTTGTGCAGTGGATTTACCATGTTTATCAGCAATATTTTTGAGAATTGGATTGTTGAAAATGTCACCACGACCTTCTGCAAAAGTAGCCCAAGATTCAATTTGCACCTTATTTTTTATCATATTTTCTTGTGCGAATATCTGTTGATTCAGTGGGTGAGTTTCCACTTGATTGACTTGTGGTGTAATCTCATTGAAAGCTACAATGTCGCTGAGACGATCTGGATAGAAATTAGACACACCAATCGCTCGAAGTTTTCCTTCTTTGTAAAGTTTTTCCAAAGCACGGTAGGCACCATAATAGTCACCAAAAGGTTGGTGGAGCAACATAAGATCCAGATAATCTAACTTCATTTTGTCAAGAGATTCTAAAACCGAGGCATAAGCCTTGTCGTAGCCATAGTTGGATAGCCAGACTTTACTAGTGATGAAAAACTCTTTGCGGTCAATCCCAGACTCTCGAATCGCCTCGCCTACTTCCTTTTCATTAGCATAGGCTTAGCAGTATCAAAATGACGATAACCTGCCTTGATAGCATTTAGCACAGCACTCTTGGTATCTTTGGGAGCAATTTGGTACACTCCAAAACCTTAAATTGGAATTTCGACACCGTTGTTTAAGGTTATATTTTGCATGTGATTTTCTCTTTTCGCAATTTTTATCATAAGTATAACGCTCCTTTCAGAAAAAGTACAATAGCAAAATTGCAGAGTGGTATACAAAAAATGAATAGCAAATTATCGTCCGATTCATAATTTATAACAACAAAAAGAGGAGATTAGGATAGATGACCATGATTGTGTCAGCAGCCCTAGTCGTCTGTCCTACTCCTTCTCAATTTCTTTGATTTCGCTGGTTTTGTCTATCTACAAGGTGCTCTTGAACTAAGGAGATAACCTCATCATTGGTTGGCAAGTCAGAGTGTTGTGCATCTTCTCCTGTGACAGTAGTTTCTGTATAGTGAGCTGCTTGTCCTTGATAGATATACTTACCAGCACTTACACTTGTATCAGGAACCAATTCATCCGAATCATAAGTAATAGTACCTGCTACGGAGTACATCGCTAAGGTCCTAGGAATATTTTTACGATTCTTAATAAAGTCAGCTAACATCTCAGTTTTGTTGTTGATATTGGTTTCAGTAAAGTTATAAGGCGTTCCGATTGTCATCAATTTCTTCAATTCCACATCATAGCTGCCGAGGTAAGTTTCAATAAAAGCTGTGTAAATTAAACCACCGTTTGAGTGACCCAAGCCCTTAAAATTATTGAAATTGTATTTTCCTTGGAGATTTTCAAAGGCAGCGTCAACCATTTTGACCTGTTTTTTGATGTTACTATAGCCATCTTTATTATTTTCAAAACCAATTACAATGATTGGCTCGTTATCATTCGCTGCGATAGAGCCATTATATGTAATTCGTCCGTCATTCCAGACCTTAACTTTGAGCAAGCTATGCTTCACGCCACGACGTCTTTGATTGAGCTTTTGAACCAAGCCGTCAAAGCGGCTCTCCGTAGCAGAACTACCTGGTATCATAATGATTGGCGACATCCGAGCATTATAAAATTTAGCAATTTGATCAATGTTTTTTCTCGTCCAACTATAAGAGGGAATTGCTAGTCCTATCAAAAAAATTAGAACAATTAGTAGCACTATTTTTACCTTTTTAGTCATGTTCGCCTCCTTTCTGATCCATTTGTCTGAGTTCCCCATGAATCCGGTCATTAAATCTCACAAAGGGGATATAAATGAGAACATCGATAATAAAAATGAAAATTCCTACTGCTAATGCTCGCAAACTTCCGCCTGTCCCAATAAAAGCATAGAGTACACTTGGCGCTCCGCTAGGAACTGGATAGACAGCCGGAGGCATTATTCTAAAATATAGAAAAATACTAGCTACAAAGACATTCAGCATTGGTACGAGGATAAAAGGGATTAAAAATAGAAAATTGAAAAATATAGGAATCCCGACCATAAAGGCTACGCCGTGGTTAAATAAGGAAGGAAAGATACTCTTCAAACTGACATCGCGATCCTTGTCACTGCGTGATTTCCATAAAATGGCTACGAGAAGAGCTAAAACTCCGCCCAGACCTGAAAACGTTCCATAAGCATCATACAGATTGGTCGTTGAAAAGAGATAAGGTACCCCTGTTGTAGTATGATGTTTCAAAGCATAATTAAGATTATCTAATGCAAACGAATCATTTATAAAAGGAATATTGTTGAAGAGATTGCTATTTCCAATCCAAGCGCTAAAAGTCCGTAAGGCAGTATTCATTTCAATGACAAAGATATTGTTTCGATTGACAATTAAGTCTGACAAAAAATTTGCAATTGTTGAGAAAATATTGTATCGATTGCCCAGATTAATGAGAAAACTAACCAAGACAGCCAGAGCAAACGAGCAGAAGATAGGGCGCAACGTTTTAGGGTAATAAATAAAATACTCATCTACAATGTGATCATCATTCGGACTTGAAAATCGAAAAATTTGTCCCACCACATAACCAATCAATATTGCAACAATTAGATTGATATTGACAGGAAGATTGATTCTCGTCAAAGCGCCGTCATTTAAAACCACCGAAAATAATTCGCGTGAATTGACTAATAAGCTAAAAATAAAGGCTGTAATCCCAGCTGTCCCCGTACTACGACCATAATAACCAGCTGTGTACTTTGCACTAAAATAAGTTGCTAATGGTCCTGCCAATCCTCCTATTAGATAGGTGAAATTTGTCGTAACTAAGCTAATAGTTGAAAAATGAGGAAACCAATGCCGAATCGCAAAAAGATTGTTGATATAGCCATTTATACCAAAAATGGATTCAGAAAAAACCATTGTTATCGTCGTCAGCAAGAAAAACGGAAAGAGCGATACCAATGTTTCTTGTGTAATTTTAATGAAACTCATTTGCCGAAAGGCAATCATTTTTTTTATTAAGTATTGATCTATACGACTTTTTCTAGTTAATTTATTGAATATCATAGCTTGATTGTAGCATAGTTGAGATGACGATTCAATTAGCTTCTTTAAAATTAAATGCTAAATGTTTTGAATAGCTATTCTTTAATGTTTTTGATCAGATCTAAAAAGGCTCAGATAAAAATCTAAACCTTTGAATTCTTTTACCCTAATTTTCTTGTAACATATTTTTGTGACTGTGCAGACAAAACGCTAATAATCGTTCCCACAGCACCGGCACCTGTGAATAATAATAGCAAACCAAGATTTGTCCAATAAGAGATATGCACTTCATTGCCATTAAAAATATACTCTGTTAGATAAGTAAAGGCTGTAAAAACATCCACTCCTTCTGCTTTTGCAAGCTGAATAGCATAGTCAAACTGATGTGCAACCAACATCATCACCAGCATGAAAAGCACACTAATTGCAATTCCAACTTTGGATAACTTTTTGCCTAACAGTTCGTATCCTTTAATCGTACAAACTCCCATGACAATCCCTGCAACAACAGCTACATATCCAAGTTGAGCAATCACCAAGGTAACAATTCCCCCTATCAAGCTCCCTAGAAAGGCTCCTACCGTCCCTGCTAAGATACTTTCCTTTTGGTGGTCATAAACTTGGTTTTCAATTGACAAGTTTGAGCTTAATTCTTGAAATGCTTCTGGTGAAAGCAGTAAAAGGTTCCCTCCGACTTGATAAAGATCTACTTGCCCTGCTTTTCCGGTCTGCTCACAAACATTCGTAAGATTTTTTTCTTTCAAGAACACGATAATGTCTTGTAATCCTTGACGAATATGTTCACGTGTTTTTCCTTTAGTCATACCAGTTTTAATATAAAAAGTTGCTTTATATAAATTAACCTGATAAGTTTTCAAAGCCTTAGAAGATTTCGTCAACTCTTTAAATTCTTCCAAAGACGGTAATGCTTCACCATTTTTTACCGAACAACAAATACAGTATTGATTTTTTTGATTCGTTTGTTCAATATAGAAAGTATAACCATCTTTTTGACCAAAAATAACAGATGAAGTCTCATCAAACTGCAACCCTAACTCATCCGCAAGCGCCTGCAAATCAAGTTTATTCATAGCCAGACTCCTTTATATATTCTTTATTTATTATAGCATACATTTGAATAAATAGACAAGAGGGAATTTTTTGTAAGAATATTAAAAGAGGTTAGGACAAAAATTCCCAACCTAAAAAGTATACTATGTAATAAATCAACGACGCAGCGACTGATTGCTCAAAGTACTGCCTTGAGGTGGCAGATAGAGCTTTCCAAGCGGGTTCACTTTTCAAGCTCGGAAGAGCCACTTTTGGCGAAAACTTCGTTTTCCTTATCTGCCACCTCAATAGTTGCTCAGACTATTGAGCAACCTTACGAAGGTAGGATTACGAACTAAATTTTCGTTTCATTTAGTTCTGTTCTCCTCCTCTTTACTCTTCTCATTTTTCTACTCGAACGCCTTGGCAATCAACCTGAAGTTCAAAAACTTGTCCTTTAAATTGTTGCTCTTCTATTTTATCTTTTAGCATATTCGACTGTTCTTTTGGTGCTAGAACCATCACAGTAGGTCCTGCTCCTGATAGATAAGTCGCATACGCACCATTTTTCTTTGCCAACATCTTGATTTTTGGAAATTCCTTAATTAAGCCTTGGCGATAATGCTCATGGAAACGGTCGGACTCAATAGCACGCCCTGCTGTTACCATATCGCCCTTCATTAAAGCGGCAATAGCCACATTCGCTACAGAGCTTGCAGTGACAGCTTCACGATAAGATAAACCCTTTGGAAGAACGCCACGGCTATCTTTAGTACGCAATTCATAATTTGGAACATAGGCAATAAAGCTTACTTCTGGAAATTCCGTCACTACAGTTGAAACTTTCTCGTTTAAATAACTAGAAATCGTCAAATTACCATAAATAGCAGGTGCTACATTATCTGGATGTCCCTCAATTTTCGTCGCAAAATTCAATTTTTCAGCATTTGACAACTGCAAATTTGCCAATTGATTTGCAAGTTCGATTCCTGCAACAATAACAGAACTAGAAGAACCCAAACCACGCGCTAAAGGAATATCACTTGTCATTTTTAAATGATGAGGTTGAATAGCTGGAGCAATTCTGCGCGCCACTTTAATCAATAAATTCCGTTCGTTAGAAGGAATACGCCGCTCCAAATCATGCTCAATCAGCCAATGGTCGCTTTCTCCCAAAACTTCAATGGTTAGATATTTACTGACAGCTACACCAACCGAGTCAAATCCCGGACCAATATTCGCACTCGTTGCAGGTACAATAATTTTCATTTTATTCTCCTAATACTTTGAAGGTGTTCAATAATTTAAAATCAGAAGTTGCCTGCAATTTTCGAGTGACATTTTCTAGCTGCGTTTTGTTGACAGCATGGGTAATAATCACAACACGTGCGGTATTTCCGTCTGTTCCTTGTTGCAGAATTTGTTTAAAGGAGATATTTTCAGCATTAAAAATTTCTGCTAAGCGTAAAACTTGTCCTTTCGCATCAGGTGCTAATATCGAAAAGTAGTACAGGCTCTTACGATCTTCTGGTTTAGCCAGAACTAATTCACGCTGGAACTCATTAAAGGCTTTTCCAACGGTTCCTTCGTTTATCCGTCGAACAATCCGAATAATATCTGCGACAACGCTTGTTGCAGTGGGTTTTTGTCCAGCACCTGGACCGTAATACATCGACTCACCAATACCTATAGATTCCACAAAGACTGCATTCATCACGCCATTCACACTAGCAAGAGGATGAGATTTTGGTAAAAAGGTCGGTGTGACTTCTGCAGCGAGACCTGATTCCGTTTCTTCAATGGAACCAACTAATTTGACAACATAGCCTAATTGCTGCGCAACTGCTACATCTTCTGGTGTAATATTGCGAATGCCTTGATGGGCGACATCTTCAAATTTAACCGTCATTCCAAAGGCAAATTGACTTAAAATAACCATTTTATATGCAGCATCAATTCCGTCTACATCATTGGTTGGATCACTTTCTGCAAATCCAAGTCGTTGTGCTTCAGCAAGTGCCGCCTCATAAGACCAGCCCTCTTCTACCATTTTGGTCATCATGAAGTTGGATGTCCCATTGACCACACCGAGAATACGTGTAATTTTATCAGAAGCT
Organism: Streptococcus sp. IsoGale021; assembly: GCF_031142795.1. Taxonomy (NCBI): domain Bacteria; kingdom Bacillati; phylum Bacillota; class Bacilli; order Lactobacillales; family Streptococcaceae; genus Streptococcus; species Streptococcus sp. IsoGale021. The sequence goes on along the minus strand of NZ_JAKZJH010000005.1, from coordinate 112,242 downwards.
AGGGAATTAACAAGCGTGCGTAAAATCGGAATTCCTCCCGCTACTGCCGCTTCATAGTAAAGAGCTACTTTATGTTTTGCAGCAATCTCAAGCAACTCAGCGCCATGAACTGCCAGCAAGTCTTTATTTGCAGTGACAACATGCTTACCTGCCTCTAGCGCTTGAGTGATGAAAGTTTTTGCAGGTTCAATACGCCCCATCAATTCAACGACAATCGTTACTTCATTATCATTTACAATTTCATCAATCGTCGTGACAAAATTAAAATGATTTCCCGCTGCTAACAAACGCTCTTTTTCAGCATCATCTTTTACCAATACTTTCGCAATTTCAATTTCTGAATGAGCTGCTTGCACAATCTTTTCACTATTTTCTTTCAATAAAAATGGAACACCACTAGCAACTGTCCCAAAACCAAGTAAAGCAATTTTAATAGACATGACTACTCCTTGAGATTTTATGCTTTTTATTATAGCAAATAAACTTGTTTTTTTCTAGTAAGCAGACTTCAGGATTTTTATAAAAATAATAGAAATCTATTTTAAAAAATTGTGAACGGTTAGTCAGAAATATGGTAAAATAAACATAGTGATTTAAAAGTAAAAGGAGTTCCACATAATGGGAAAACATTCTGGTAATCGTTCTGTACGAAATCGTATTCGTAAGAGGAGACAACGGCGTGCTATTATAAGCTTCATCTTATTGGTTGTTCTGGTGATTGCAGGGACATTCATGTGGAGACGTTCTGGAACAAATCTGGCTAATAACCATACAAGAACTACCATTTCAACAGTAAAGAAATCTTCTACTTCTCAAGCAACTTCTAAAGAAACATCTGGATCTAGTGAAAAAGTAAGCAAAGTGAAATGGATAAAGCAAAATCAACCAGTTAAATTCCCTATTTTGATGTACCATGCGATTCATAATATGGATCCTTCTGAAGCAGCAAATGCTGGTTTGATTGTTTCACCAGAAACGTTTGAAAGTCATTTGAAAGCTCTGAAAGACGCTGGATATTATACTCTCACACCAGAAGAAGCCTATAAAGTCTTAACCGAAAATGTTCTTCCAGAAAATAAAAAAGTCGTATGGTTGACCTTTGATGATAGCTTGAGAGATTTCTACACCAATGCTTTCCCGCTTCTTCAAAAATACCAAATGCGGGCAACTAATAATGTCATTACTGGCTTTGTCGAAAATGGGCGCGAGGATATGCTGACACTTGAGCAAATCAAGGAAATGAAGCAAAAGGGAATGTCTTTTGAAGATCATACCGTTAATCATCCAGATTTATCCCTTGCCAGCGCTGAAACACAAACGACAGAATTGCAAGCTTCTAAGCAATATCTAGACAGCAACCTATCACAAAATACAACGACGGTTGCCTATCCTTCGGGACGTTATAATACAACGACGACACAGATTGCTGAAAGCCTCGGCTATAAAATGGGATTGACAACCAACAACGGACTAGCTTCTCTTAATGACGGGCTTTTAACCCTCAATCGTATCCGTGTCAACCCAACAACAACTGCACAAGATTTATTAAATGAAATTGCTACAAACTGAAAAATAGGACTTAGCTCAAAAACGAGCAAGTCCTATTCTTTTTTCTTTTGTGCTAATTTCTCACGTTCCAAGCGAAGCTTTCGGTTGGGATTGAGTTTGTTAAAAAGTTTTTCAAGCTTTTTTTCATTCCAAACGTCAGCTGCAGAAACGAAATTGCCATTTTCATCGCGAAAGGATATTGGTTTATCACCCATGATATCACTCCTTTTTAGTCTACAAATTCAAATTCAAACTTGCCGATGCGAACTAAGTCACCATCCTTAGCACCACGCGCCCGCAAGGCTTCGTCTACCCCCATACCACGTAATTGCCGTGCAAATTTCATGACAGCTTCCTCACGGTCAAAGTTCGTCATGGTAAAGAGTTTTTCCAACTTATCACCAGATAAAACCCAGGCAGCGTCATCATCGCGTGAGATTTCAAATGCTGGAGCATCTTCATCAAAGCCATAGTAGGCTTCTTCTTCCATTTCTGACTCATCGTAAAGCAGAAATTCGGGCGTTTTATCTAGTAATTCTGCAGTTGCATCCAAAAGCGTTGACAAGCCTTGTTTTGTCAGACTTGAAATTGGAAAAATCTGTGGCAGTTCATCAAATTCATCATAATTTGCTGCTAATTTTTCTTTAAAGACTTTTAGATTCTCTGCACTTTCAGGCATGTCCATTTTATTAGCAACAATAATCTGTGGACGTTCCATTAAGCGAAGATTGTAGGATTCCAATTCCTTATTGATAGCAAGATAATCTTCGTAAGGATCACGTCCTTCGCTAGCTGACATATCAATGACATGCAAGATGACACGAGTTCGCTCAATATGGCGAAGAAATTGTGTTCCAAGTCCTACACCTTGGCTGGCTCCTTCAATCAAGCCAGGCAGGTCTGCCACAGCAAAAGATTCACCGGACTGCGTCCGAACCATTCCAAGATTAGGTACAATGGTCGTGAAATGATAAGCGCCAATTTTCGGCTTAGCAGAAGTGATAACACTCAAAAGAGTGGATTTTCCAACAGACGGAAAGCCGACCAAACCAACATCTGCCAAAATTTTCAGCTCCAACTGAAGTTCACGTTCTTGTCCCGGTTCACCATTTTCAGAAATTTCTGGAGCTGGATTTTTAGGCGTCGCAAAGCGAATATTGCCACGACCTCCACGACCGCCGTGAGCTACGACGAACCTTTGCCCATTTTCAATCAAGTCTGTCAGGATTTTCCCTGTTTCAGCATCACGAACAGTTGTTCCTTGTGGTACATGAACTATGAGGTCTTCTGCTCCACGACCGTGCATTCCCTTAGTCATTCCCTTCTCACCAGATTGAGCCTTAAAATGACGATTGTAACGAAAATCCATCAGGGTACGAAGTCCTTCATCTACGACAAAAACAACATTGCCACCACGACCACCATCACCGCCCCAAGGTCCGCCATTGGGGACATACTTTTCACGGCGGAAAGCTACCATGCCATCACCGCCATTACCAGCCTTGACTTTAATCTTGGCTGTATCTAAAAACATACTCATATTTTTCTCTTCTCTCGTTTTTCACTCTAAAAAAACGCTCTTTCAAGCGTTTGAGGATTAGAAATTACTCAAAGCACCAAGTGCACTTGCAAAGATTGCTCCGACTGTTACCAATAACATGATAACAACGACAATCAAAGTCAATTTTTCAAATCCTGTTTTTTTCCGTTGTCCATTATCACCAAAAGCCACGATATTACCTCTATATATTTAATTTGTTCTCTTAATTGTAACATGAAGGTGAGAGTTTTTCAAATGATAGCTGAAATAAAAAGATTACAACTGAAAATTACTAAAAAGTAAAAATCCAACAGGCTTCCTGCTGGATTTCAATGTCAATCAGCGTAACTGTTTGGATGTGTCGAATGCCATTTCCAAGCTGTTTCGATAATCATCTCAATATTGTCAAATTTCGGTTGCCAACCCAAGACCTGACGTGCCTTGTCAGACGATGCGACAAGTGTATCCGGATTTCCTGGACGACGATCTGCGATTTCAAGTGGAATGGGGTGCCTTGTCACCTTTCGTCCGGCTTCAACCAATCAATCAACTATGTGGGAGCCGATATAACCAACTCCTCCTAATGCTAAAATTGCCATAACCATTCCTTCCTATTTTTTAGATTATACCATAAAAAGGGCGCTATTTCTTAAGACCAACTGATTCAACGAAACGCATAAAGGCGATTTGACCTTCTTTTGTGCGCTTGTAAACACCTGCATCTTCCAAGACACGTTTGAAAATCTGACCGACCGAAGCACGCACGATTGTCTGGACTGATTCTGCTGTTATATCTGAATGGCTATCTTTTAACTGCTCAGCCCACACTTGATGATAAGGAGCCACTTCTTTTCTTTGTCCCAAAAGAAATTCTTCAACTTCTTTTATCTCATTTTTCAAACGAGGTGGGAGAATTGCCAAGCCCATGACCTCAATCAAGCCGATATTTTCTTTCTTGATGTGTTGAACATCTTTATGCGGATGATAAATACCATCTGGATATTCTTTTGACGTTTGATTGTCCCGAAGAACCAAATCTAACTCAAACTTACCATTTTTTTGACGTGCGATTGGAGTAACCGTATGATGTAGTTCACCATTTGACTCAGCTACAATCTGAACAGTCGGATCGGAGTAACTGCGCCATTTCTGTAAAATTTTATCCGCCAAATCTATCAATGTGGATTTATCAGTTGATTGCAACCTTAAAACCGACATAGGCCAATTGACAATACCGGCTTCTACATTTTCAAAACCGGCAAAGATGAAAGTTTTGTCCAGCTCTGCCTTTTCCATAGGAAAAGTATGTCGTCCACCTTGATAATGGTCGTGAGTGAGAATGGAGCCTCCTACGATAGGAAGATCCGCATTGGAGCCTGCAAAATAACCCGGAAAAGTCTCTACAATGTCCAAAAGACGCTCAAAAGTAGCACGACTGATAGTCATAGGAGTATGCTTGCTATCTAAAAAGATACAATGCTCATTAAAATATGCATAGGGCGAATACTGAAAGCCCCATTCTCGCCCGGCTAAATCAAAGCGGATAATTCGATGATTCACTCGCGCTGGATGATCTAGTCGCCCTTGATACCCTTCATTTTCAAAACAAAGCTGGCAGGCTGGATAGTGGCTCGTCTTGGCTTTCTTAACTGCTGCAATTTCCTTGGGATCTTTTTCTGGCTTAGAAAGATTGATTGTAATCTCCAAATCACCATATTCAGTCGGTGTTTGATAGGCAATGTTTTTAGAAATGGCTTTGACCTTGATATAATCATTACGCTTACTAAGCTCATAAAAATCAGCAATAGCCCGCTTGGGATCTTGTTCATAAGTCTTCCAAAATTGCTGATTGAGCTGACTGGGTGCTGGCGTGACTAAATTCATCAACTCTGCCCCAAGAATATCCTGTTCTGCGAGAGTTGAGCCGATTTTTCCAACTGCTAAAGCAACTTCTAGTAAATCATCTTTGAGATCAATTAAGCTGGTTGCTGCTGTCTCTTGCTTTGCAGCTTCTTCTCCAACCAGACTCATGACGCGATTTGCTAGATAAATCCGGTCGATTTCTGTAAAAGAGCTATTTGCTATGACCTCCGTTACAAAGGCATTCAGTAAATTTCGTGCCATTGATTTTCCTTTCTTTTATAGAAAGGGCTGAAATTCTCGTCAGCCCTCATTACTATTATGTAAAACGCTTGCTTAATCCAATACGCGACTGCCACCAGCAATTTCAGCAATATAGAAGCTCGATGCATAACCTACGACTTCTTCATATTTTTGACCAACATTTTTTTGAAAAGCTTCCACTGCGTCTTTACGAACCAAAGCAATGGCACAACCGCCAAATCCTGCTCCTGTCATGCGAGCGCCCAGCACTCCTTCTTGCTCCCATGCAGTATGAGCCAAGGTATCCAACTCTAATCCTGTGACTTCATAATCATGTTCAAGTGAGACATGAGATGCATTCATTAAGCGACCGAATTTTTCCAAATCGCCAGCTTGCAATGCAGCTTGAGCTTGAAGTGTCCGTTGATTTTCCAACACAGCGTGACGAGCGCGTTTGAGTCGATTTTCATCTTGAATTAAGTAGCTGTATTCATCAAAATCCCACTCATTTAATTCACCCAAGGTTGCAATAGAGAGTTTTTGCTTTAATTCCTCTACTGCTTTTTCACACTCTGCACGGCGTTCATTGTATTTGGAGTCTGCTAGTTCACGACGCTTGTTTGTATTCATGATGACAACCACATTGTCTTTAAGATCAAGCGGCACTAACTCGTATTCGAGCGTGTTCGTATCTAAGTAAATTGCCCGTTGATCTGCTCCCATGCCAATGGCAAACTGATCCATGATTCCAGAATTAACACCGATAAATTCGTTCTCTGTTTGTTTACCGATTTTTACTAAATCTAAACGGTCTAATTTTAAATCAAACAGTTTCTCTGCAATAATTCCTGTCAGTAGCTCTAAAGAAGCAGATGAAGAGAGACCCGAACCATTTGGGATATTTCCAAAAACATAGACATCCATCCCTTTATCAATAACATGTCCTGCTTTTTGCAAGAAATGAAGCACACCTTTTGGATAATTCGTCCAATTATGCGCTTTTTCAAAACGAAGATCTTCTAGCGGCACCTCAATAATTCCCTTGTCTTCAAAATTTGCTGAGTAAAAACGAAGTAAATTATCGTCACGCTTGCGCGCTGCCCCATAAGCTCCTAATGAAATAGCTGCAGGAAAGACATGCCCGCCGTTGTAATCGGTATGCTCACCAATCAGGTTAATGCGACCTGGTGAGAAGAATGTATGATCTGCTTCTGTTCCAAAAATTGTTGCAAAGTTTGAACGCAATTGTTGAGTTGAAAGAGTTGTTGACATAAAAAGTCTCCTTTTATTTTGTTAGGTCTTGTAACCGTTTTATTATCTTTATTATAAAATATCATTAGTAAAATTTCAAGTATTTTAGTAAAGTTTTACCAAATTTAATTACTAAAATTTAAAGATTTTTAAAGATAAAACCTGATAGCAAAAGGTTTAAATTTTTTACTAAATATTTTTGTATTTTACTAATTTTTAAGATATAATAGACATATTCTTTAAAGAAATTAGGAAACAATCATGGCAACGATTAAAGATATTGCAAAAAGTGCTGGTGTCTCTCCAGCAACTGTATCGCGCGTTTTAAATCACGACCAATCTATGTCTGTGAGTGACGAGACTCGCCAAAAAATATTTGACATTGCAGAAGAATTAGAATACAAAAAAACAAAAAGAGGAAGCAATCGCAATTCTCAAAACCGCAGAATTGCGATTGTGGAATGGTACACAGAAGAGGAGGAACTAGACGACCTCTACTACTATGCTATCCGAATCGGCGTAGAGAAAAAAGCCCAAGAGTGGGGTTATGATGTTATGCGCTTTTTCAATAATGAAGAATTAGAACAGCTCGTTCAAGTTGACGGTATCGTTGCGATTGGAAAATTCAGCCCTCAAAAGATAAAGGAGTTGGAACTCCACACAGAGCAGCTTGTTTTTATTGATAGCAATACGCTTGCCTATGGCCATAGCTGCGTCACAACAGACTTTGAAAATTCTGTTATAGCTGTTCTTAATCACTTTTTAGAAAATGGGCACCGGCAAATTGGACTGCTAGTGGGGCAAGAACAAACTTCTGACAAAACCACTACCTTATCTGACCCACGCTTAGTAACCTTTAAAAATTATCTAACTGAAAAGCAACTCTATCAGGAAAAATACGTCAAAATAGGAAACTTTTCATCTGAATCAGGTTATTCTATGATGAAAGAATTGATTGAAAATTTAGGTGAACAACTTCCAACTGCATTTTTCATGGCAAGCGACGCCTTAGCTGTTGGTGCTCTTCGAGCGCTTCAAGAAGCTGACATCCCTGTACCAGATCGTGTTAGTTTGATTGCTTTTAACGATACATCTATCGCCAAGTACGTCTATCCACCACTCAGCACGGTTACTGTCTTTACAGAAGAAATGGGCAGACAAGGCTTGCAACTGCTGCACGAGGAATTTCAACATGCTGAACTAACCATTCCTCGTATGGTAACACTTGCTACCACCCTAACCCTTAGAAAGAGCAGCTTATAGAAATGAAAACATACGAAATTTTATTTGACATTTTAAGTCGAGAATCTGACTATATCAGCGGTGAAAAATTAGCACAGGAGTTAGGAATTTCACGCACTTCTATCTGGAAAGCTATTCAGCGTTTGGAAAAAGAAGGGATTCGTATTGAATCCATAAAAAATAAAGGTTATAAACTCATCTCTGGTGACTTGCTGATTACTAAAAAAATAGAAGAAGCTGCTCCCATCCACGTTTCCTTCAATCCAAACTGCCAATCCACTCAGTTAGATGCCAAAGCTGGTATTGAAGCTGGTAAGCCTGCCAATACGCTCTATCTTGCTTCCTATCAATCAGCTGGTCGTGGACGCTTTGGCAGAAATTATTTTGCTCCAGATCAAGGCGGGATTTATATGTCCCTTCATCTGAAACCCAATCTCCCTTTTCAACAAATTCCCGCCTATACTATCCTGACTGCTGGAGCCATTTATAAGGCTATTAAAGACCTCACTTTAATGGAAATGGACATTAAATGGGTCAATGACATTTACTACAAGGGCAAGAAAATAGCCGGCATTTTAACCGAAGCTATTACTTCTGTCGAGACGGGCTTAGTCACTGATGTGATTATTGGAGTGGGCATCAATTTCGCAATCTCTGATTTTCCGAAAGAGTTAAAAAATAGGGCTGCCTCTCTCTTCCACGAAAAGCAACCTATCACACGCAATGAACTTATTGCTGAGATTTGGAAAGATTTTTATGAATGTGATCCAGACGAGCTGATTTACCTTTACAAACAACACTCCCTTGTCTTAGGTCGGACGGTCACTTTTTGCCAAAATGACAAAGACTACAAAGGAGTTGCCAAGGAAATATCAGATACCGGGCAGCTATTGATCCAATTAGATACCGGACAAGAAATGTGGCTAAACAGCGGTGAAGTTTCTTTAACAAGTTGGTAAATAAAAGAAGGAGATAAATTGAATAAACATCAACTTGTCTCCTTCTTTTTTCGGCACAAAATCAATGACCTTTGTGCTTTTCTTTGCGTTTTTGCTGTTTTAATTGGAATTTTCTATTTTGCATATATTCTTTTTGAGCTTTCAATCTGGAACGTTTAGCTTGTTTATCTAACTCTTGTTGCAGTTTTAGTGCATCTTGTGATTTCGTTGAGCGTTTTTCACGCTTCATTTCTTTTTTTGCTAATCGCTGCAAGCGTTTGGGATTTGCACAATGTCTTTTTTTCTTTAGTGCAACAGCCGGGCTAAATTGTAGTTGTGAAAACTTCTGATTAACAAATTCCAAAACCTCGTTCATTTGGGGCTCAACTCCAAATGTCACCCGACAAACGGACAAACCTTGAGCATTTTCTTGCTCAAATAGGCCATAATAAAAGCCATTTTCAAAGTATATGGTCAATTCTAATGAAACATGTTCCATACAGCATCCTCCTTAAATACATTACAAAGAAGGGACAACCAAGGAGGAGGGTTACTGATAGTCGTGACCTACTTCAATTGTCATTAGAAAAACAAATCTAGCCTGTCACGAATATGTTCGGACTACCAACCGAAACTGTGTTTTTATCTTTGCACTTTTATTTTACAGCAAGCAGAATATTTTTTCAAATTGAAAAGAAAAGGTTGAGGATTTTCGCCCCAACCTTTCTTGTTATTTTTTACGTTTGATATGTTTGTCAATTTCGTCCACTATTTTACCCATGACATAGCTCACCTGTAAATTGCGAATCACTAGAAGTGCCCAGAAAACGGCAAATAAATAGTGTCCTGACATCATTGCTTCGTTAAAAAAATACGTTTCAATTGCTGTGAAAAAAGCTGTTGTAAGAAATTGTTGTCTTGTCATGATTCTATTATAGCACGAAACAGCAGAAAAATCTAAATTCAGTCCTCTTGAACGGTAATTTTTTCCGCTAAGAAATCAAATCCTTCTGGAATGACCGTATTCTCTTTTTCTTCAGCTTGTGGTGCATTTTCTCCACGCGCTTTAGCCGAAAATTCAGCCCGAATCTCTGTCCAATCTGTCATAGAAACCGCTAAGATGTCTGGTGAAAATCCAGCAGCATTGCTTAATAAATTCCCAAACATGGTGTTGAGATTTTCCCGTTTCATGGTCTGTTCTGCATTAAAGCTTGACTCAAATGCAAGAATAGCGTGGTTTTCGTTAGCTGCGACGGGTTGTGAGCCGACTAAAAGTGCCTTATCTGCTCCGGCTAAACTTTCAATAATTTCTCCCCAAGCATTCTGCAACTTGGTTAAATTACTGCGAGCCAGGCTAGGATTTTCAACTGCTTCTTGCAGAATGGCATTCACTTTATGGCGGTCTACTCGATAACCCTTGCTTGTTTTGGCTGAGCGTGTTGCCTGTACTGGCTTACTAGGTGCGGAACTTGACTGCAAACTTGCCAATTGATTTTTAAGCTGGCTGATTTCTTCTTTGAGCGTTTCTATCTCGCCTGCTATATTGGAGGGTAATTCTGCTTTATCTTGCCCTTCTGCCAGTCGAATGGTCATCATTTCTGTATAAATCTTGGGTTGTAAGCTGTTCTTGATTTCCGCAAGGCTCTTCGTTGCAATCTCAATCAACTCAAACAATCTTTCTTGCGGAGTCTTGAGGTTTTCTAAAAAGCTTTCACTCGTATGCGTATTTTCTCCACCCGTTTTAACGATGAGCAAATCTCTAAAATATTGCAGCAGGTCTGTGACAAAGCGAGCCATATTTTTGCCGCTGTCGAATATGACATCAAGATTTTTTAATGCCACTGACGTATCATGCGCTAATACAGCTGCTACATACGCGTCTAATGCTCCTAAACTGATAGAACCCGTGATTTCTTCAGAAATAGCCGTTGTCAGCTGATTGTCTTGAGTCAAGCTGAGGGCTTGGTCCAAGATAGATAAGGCATCCCGCATCCCACCTTCTGCTCGTCTTGCGATAATCTGCACCGCTTCATTTTCAAAGTCAATATTTTCTTGCTGCAAAATCCACTCAATGTGTTCTACAATATCTTTGGTCTTAATCGACTTGAACTCAAAGCGCTGAACACGCGAGAGAATGGTTGCTGGTATTTTATGCAGCTCTGTCGTTGCTAAAATAAAGACAACATTCTCTGTCGGCTCTTCCAAAGTCTTAAGAAGCGCATTAAAAGCGCCTGTTGAGAGCATGTGAACCTCATCAATGATATAAACCTTGTGCTTCGCTAGACTGGGAGCATAAGTAGATTTGTCACGAATATCTCGGATTTCATCCACACCATTATTAGAAGCCGCGTCAATCTCAATGACATCTTCTAGGCTTCCTTCGGTAATGGCTTGGCAAATATAACAGTCATTGCAAGGCTCTCCATCCTTTTGGTTGGGGCAATTCATTGCCTTAGCAAAAATCTTGGCTACGCTGGTCTTTCCTGTCCCTCTGGGACCTGAAAAGAGATAGGCATGACTGATTTTATCCTGTTCAACTGCCTGCCGCAAGGTTGTCGCCACAACCTCCTGCCCAACTAGCTGACCGAAGGTTTGGCTTCTGTATTTTCGATATAAAGCTTGATACATTAGGCTTTGTCTCCAAACATTTCAAAATTCCAACTTGTTTTCTCTAGTAAAAGAGCCACAAAATTTTCCAGATATTCTCGGTCAATCTCATCATAATCTGCCACCAGATGAGAATCCAAATCCAACACCCCTACTAGGCTGTCGTTTTTGACCATTGGTACTACAATCTCGCTGCGAGCTCTGCTATCACAGGAAATGTAATTGCCATGTTGGGTCACATCTTCTACAATCATCGTCTGCCGTTTGGCTGCTGCTTCACCGCAGACCCCTTTTCCTAAAGCAATGTGCACGCAGGAAACGCCCCCTTGAAAAGGACCTAACACCAACTCGTTTCCGTCATAAAGATAAAAGCCAGTAAAGACAGAATGAGGCAAGGCTTGGTTTAGCAGAGCAGAGCTGTTTGAGAGATTCGCCAACGCATTGCTTTCGCCTTCTAGTAATGCTTCAAGTTGTGCTAAAAGTAATTGATAATTTGAAATTTTTTCTGATTGATTCATACTTTCTATTATATCAAAAAAAACAGCCTCGTGACTGTTTTTTCGCAAGTGGGCAAATCATTCTTCTTATTTCCTTTTCCAATACATAGAAATATCATCCCAAAAGTTCTTTACTAGCTGCTGGTGATAGACTTTAGGAGCGGTTGAATGTTTTACTTTCTGCCAAAGAATAGCGGCAACTTTTAGTTTAGGCTGAAAAGAAGCATTGCTTGTGTCAGCGCAGAAATCTTTGACAAATTGATTCCACTGACAGCTAGAAGTATCATATTGAGCATAGCTTGATTGTCCTTGATAAATCGCTATCATATCTCGCAGTGTGAATTCAACATCTTTTTCTGCTTTTACCTTTCGCCAAGCTGCCGCCATGTCCGCTGTAAACTTGAATGAACTGCTACCCATCTGCTGAGCGAAAAACTCCCGAAATCGGGTATTAAAGGCAAAACCACAAGTAAGTAAGGGCGTGTCTAAAGTAAGCTCTACATCTTTCTCTTTCTTAGTCTTTAAACGGACTTTCTTTTGAGCAACATTCCCTGCAAAATATTGTTTGATTTGTGCTTCTAGCTCTTTTTTGACCCCTGAATGCTCCTTCCCCAATCGTTTGCAAATGTCTGCCAATTCTGCACGATACCAATAATATTGAGAAAACTCTTGATAAGTCTTTATCGTTGTAAAATCCGGTCTATCCCACATGATGTGTTTCCCTTCCCTCTTTTTCATAACCTATTATACCACCAATAAAGTCATTCCTCAAAAATGGTAGATTTGTCAGTTTATAAAGGGGCGTCCGAGGGTCGGGCGAAGTGAATTAGTTTTAATTGAGACAATCCGACCCTCGGACAGGATAAATTAGTTTTGGTTTGTTCTATCCGCTCGGCGGACAGAATGAATTCCTTTTGGTTTGTCTTGTCCGCTCGGCGGACGGTGTGAATCTCTTTTAGTTTATCTTATCCGCCCGGCGGACGAAGTGAAATCATTTTGGTTTGTCTTATCCGCCCGGCGGACGGTGTGAATCTCTTTTAATTTATCTTGTCCGCCAGGCGGACAAGATAAAATCTCCCTCTATAAACATAGAATAACAAAAGAGCTGGAAAGTCAATTTCCAACTCTTGAGGGGTGCATTATTAAGAAACCAATTCTCCTGTGAGTACATTGATAGACTTGACAGTTCCTGTCGAATCAGTATAGCTGACTGTCTTGTTTTCAGGATGATAGGTAAAGTTTTCTAAGCTCAAACCATATTTAAAAGCAATGTTAATCAGTTTTTTTCGGAAATCTTGCAGAGACAATCCATAGCTTGCTGCGCGTGCCTTTTCAGCTTCTTCTTCAGCATTAACTGTTGGTTTTTCAGTCCCTTCTGAATTTTCCTTTTCATCATCTACCTCTTTACTTGCAGAGTCGTCTTTCTTATCCTCTGGCTCTTCATTTGGTGCATAGTTCTTTCCGTTATCCGATTGATTTTTCTTACCATGCTGACTAGAATTACCAAAACCATCATCAGAGTGAGGACGATCGTTTGGATTTTGCACATAATATTTCACCGTAGCAAGGAAATCTTCCATGCTGTAGCCGTCAGGTGCTTTGTAAAGTCCTTGATCAAACCAAGAAAGAGAGATATTGTGATAGTGATCATGGTGCGGAATAATCAATTGCCCATTCTTGTAATCCACAACATAAGCTGTATGATATGGCATTGCCTCAACCGGCACTTTTTTAGCTGGTGTCACGCGTTCATAGATTGATTGCGCACTTTCTTTTTGAGGTTGCTTTGGATCAGTTTTAGGCTTGTCTTCTTTCTTTTCACTCGGCGCTTTGGTTTTCAGATACTCTTCCGTCGCTTTACGCTCAGATTCTGACAAATCATTCTTAGGAATATAGTGGCTGTGTGTCATGTGTGGAGCAGTATAGCCATCTCCTTCATCTTTAATCACATCATGTGGATCAAAGATATAACCGTCCGATGTTGCATAACGACCTGCAGCTTTAGCTAGCGCAACTTCATCAGCCGTATAAGCAATTTGAGAATTTGCTTTGCCTGCGCGGTCAGGGTGCACCTCGGCGGAGAGTTTCAAGACTTGGTCTAGCAAAGCTAATTTATCCGCATTCTTGTCTGCCACCTTTTGGAGCAAATCATTCACTTGAGCCAGTTTGTCACTTGCATTTCCTTTTTCTTCCAGTGCTTTTCGGATAGACATCAACAGAACTTTCGCTTTCTTTGCAAATTCTGTGTTTTGACTAGCAGAATCATTATCTGAACCAGTTGCTTTCACCATTTCGGCTAACAAAGCTTTTGCTTTCGCAAGCAGGCTCTCTTTCTCTTCTATACCTAATAACAGATTTGACTGAAGACCATTTATTTGCTCTTCAAAGTTTGCTTTTTGACGCACATCTGAAACTTTCTCTAACAAAGCTTCTGCCTTACTAATAAAGGTTTTAATCTGCTCATCACTAACTTCTGTTTCAGCAGGTTCTTCTTTCTTCTCGTTTTTATCAGAAGTTTTGCCAGTATCTTGCTGATTTTTATCTGGTGTTGCTTGATGATCTTGTTGCGCTTGATCCGATTGCTTAGCTTCCGAATAATCCTCACCCGGCGTTATCATCTGCGCAATCTTTCGTTCCAAATCAGACATTTCATTGTAATAGATAAAATGATAATGATTGCCGTGCGGAACAGCCACTCCGTTAGAAGTCCGCTTTGTAATCTGTGCTGGGTCAAATATCAAACCGTCTGATTCTACATGCCGTTGACTCAAAGGAGTCGCATACAATTGCCGCAGCAATTTAATGATTTCAGCTTTATTTCCACGCTTCGGTTCAGTTTGTTTTGGAGCTGGTTGAGAAGGCTGAGTTTGCTGATTTCCTGTATGATTAGGCGTTCCCGGATTAGCAGGACGATAGTCCAACAACGGATGGTTCATTCCTCCGTTTGACTGAGGAATTTGACCTGAATTGGACGGATATTGTGGACGACTTTTGCCTGTTTTATTGTCCCAATAGTTTTGAGCTGCTGCTAACTCGCTAGGAGACAAATCGCTCTTTGGAACGTAGTGGAAATGATTGCCATGCGGAACGATAAAGGCGTCACCTGTATCCTCAATGACATCAGTTGGATTGAAAACATAGCCGTCATCCGTCGTATAACGACCTTGCGCACGAGCTTCTTTGACAGCGGTTGTTACAGCACCACCTTTCGCTCCCTTATGGCCTTTGCCACTGTATTCTGCCCTTTGGCGAGCAATTTCTTCTTTTGTCCGAACATTACTGGTATGATTTGGATCTTTCAAGTAAAGATAATATTTCCCATTTACCTTGATAATGTAGCCATCTTTCACTTCGTTGATAATATCAGACTGCTGCAAGGTATAGTTTGGATCCCGCATAATCAGCTCTTCACTGATAATCGCATCATAAGGGACTTTCCCATTATAATAATGATAATGATCACCGTGAGAAGTTACGTAACCTTGGTCTGTAATTTTGACAACAATCTGCTCTGCATTGATCCCTTCTTTCGCACTCACTTCATCAGGCGACAAATTCTCTGCTTGCTTGCCCTTGTTTGCTTTAGATTTTCCATTTACATAAGCAACACGGTTATTTTCCTTGCTAGATACTGTCTGATGACGCCCCAGCTCATAGCTACATAAACTTAGGACAACAACTGCAACAGAACCGATAAGATATTTTTTCTTCATGATTCTCCTCATTTTTTCAATTCTTTTGCCAATGTCGCTAGATTGGCTTCTAGATTTTCAAGATAAGTATGATTATTTTGCGGATCAGCTTCCAAAGGATTTAATTGTTTTAGTTTAACGCCTGTAGATTTGACCAAAGTTTTCGCAACTTTTGATGAAGCATTACTTTCCACAAAAATGATTTTAACTTTATAAGTTTTGACAAATTCTTCAATTTCCGTCAATTGGCGCGGACTTGGTTCTTGTTCTGGTGAAATCCCAGCAATCCCCAATTGGGTCAATCCAAATCGCTTTGCCAAGTAAGAAAAGGCCGTATGCTGCGTCACAAATGTTTTTTGTTTCGCTGCTTTGAAAATCGGCTGATATTTTTTAGTCAACTCTTTTGCCTTAGCTGCCAGCTCTTTCGCATTTTTTTGATAGGTTTCTTTATTTTTACTATCAATCTTCGAAAGTTTATCAGCGATGATTTGCGCTTCTTCTGCTACTTTTTCTGGGTCTAACCATGTATGCGGATCGTATAGAGTCTTTTCATCCACTCCCTCACCAGTAGCTACATCTTCTAATCCCGGTACGCGCTCCAGCTTCATCCCTTCTGAAGCTTCAAGCACCTTCACTTTGGATTTTTTTAGATTTGGATCCAATTTTCCTGCCCATGACTCTAGTGTATGAGAATGGTAAACAAAGACATCCGCATCATAGATAGCAGCTACATCATTCGCCGATGGCTCAAAAGAATGAATTCCCGTGCTTGACTGAATCATCCGAACATCATTCAAATCGCCTGATACTTCTTTGACCATAGCATAAATCGGATAAAAACTTGTTACAATTTTCATTCCCTTGCTCTGCTTTTTGCTACCTGCACCGCACGCCGTCAAAATCAAAACCAGTCCTGCCACAAAAATAGAAAATAAATATTTCCTTAATTTCATATATCACTCCTTAACTAGTATTTAACCAGTTCATTAACTGGTTAATATGATACCATGATAGAAATTAGCTGTCAAGAATTTTTTATCTGTTTTTTTAACAATAATAAAAAAGCTTCCTAAACCACATTAGAAAACTTTTAGTCTTATACATCAATTATTCTTTTCTTTACGAATCTCTTCCAACATTTCAGCTTCTTCTACTGTGAACTCATATTTTTCTAGCAAATCTGGACGACGTTCATAAGTCTTTTTCAAACTCTCATACAGACGCCATTTTCGGATATTTTCATGATGACCACTCATCAAAATATCTGGCACAACCATTCCACGAAAATCATACGGGCGAGTATATTGAGGATATTCTAAAAGCCCTGATGAAAAACTATCATCAGTATGACTGGCTTCCTTACCAAGAACTTCAGGAATCAGCCGTACTGTCGCATCGATTATCGTCATAGCAGCCAATTCTCCACCTGTTAAGACATAGTCTCCAAGCGAAACTTCGTCCGTCACCAACCTTTTAATCCGCTCATCGTAGCCTTCATAATGCCCACAAATAAAAATCAATTCTTCTTCTTGGGAAAGCTCTTCCGCATAGGCTTGATCAAAAGTACGACCAGCGGGATCTAACAAAATAACCCGTGGTTGCCTTTTTTCAATCGCATCATAAGCATCAAAAATCGGTTGCGCTCTAAGCAACATTCCTTGACCGCCTCCATAAGGCTCATCATCAACATGTCGTGATTTCTCTGCATTTTCCCGAAAGTTATGATAGTGAATCTCTAGCAATCCTTTTTCACGTGCCTTACCAACTATTGAATGCTCCAGCGGGGCAAACATCTCCGGAAATAATGTTAAAATGTTAATCTTCATCATCCAGTCCTTCCGGAATTTCCACATCTACTCGACTATTTTCAAGATCAATATTCAATACAACAGGCGGAATATAAGGCAACAGTAAATCACGCTTGCCTTTGCGCTTTACCACCCAGACATCATTGGCACCGGGCTGCAAAATTTCTTTAATTGTTCCAATCAAAATATCCTGTTCATAAACATTTAAGCCAATAATTTCATGATAATAAAATTCGCCCTCATCTAAATCCGATAAATCTTCTTCAGCCACTTTCAAAGTAAAATCACGATATTTCTCAATGTCATTGATATGGTACATTCCTTTGAATTTGATAATATCAAAATTTTTCATCTTACGATGACTAGCAATTTCCACATTCATGACAAAATTATCTTTCTTATCAAAAAGGGCCAACATACTTCCCTTTTTAAAACGTTCCTCTGCAAAATCCGTCACCGATAGTACACGCATTTCACCTTGCAAACCTTGCGTATTTACAATTTTTCCAACATTATAATAGTTCATTTTCTCTCCAAGTACTAGCATTCTCCTATTTATTTTATCATGAATAAAGGGAATTCTCAAGAAAACAAAAACCCCACCAAGATAAATCCTTAGTAGGGTCATTGGGGAATGACATCATTCCTCTAATTTTAAATCGCCTTAAGCAACCTTAAAACCTTGATTTATTAGGCTTCCGCAATCAAATTGCGGTACTCTATTATTTAAGAGTAACATAGGCGTTATCCCTTGAAATCGTTGATATAAAGCGATTTTCAGTTTAGTTAGTTGGTTGTGGGGTGTCTGACTGGGTGTCTGCATTTACACCCTCTTTTTCTAGTTGAAAAGGCAACACTTTTCTGTATAAATTTTATAAAGTGTTTTTGTTAAGCGATGATTCTCCTAGTCATGGGTGTTTGGTAATCGAGACTACCATGGATACGGTGGTGATTCCACCAGTGGACATAATCCTTAGTTTTCAGGGTTAATTCTTCCAAAGAGTGGAAGGTTTCTTGTTGGATAAACTCCATTTTGAAAGAGCGATAGGTACTATCAGCTACGGCATTGTCATAATGACAACCATCTTGACTAAGTGAACGGGTGGCCAAATACCTCTAACATCCCATCAATCAGTGTATCATCAAACTCCTTACCACGTTCAGAATAGAAGAGTCTGACTTTGGTAAGAGCGTAAGGGATGCTTTGAATGACTTCTTTGACCAAGTCAGCGGTCTTGTGCCAACCAAGGGATAGGCCAATAATTTCACGATTAAAGAGGTCAATGATCATGTAAACATAAGCACAACGATTCCCAACCCGGACATAAGTCAAGTCTGTCACAAGGGCTTAATGGCTTTTATTGGTTAAACTGTCTGTCTAAGAGATTGGGAATTATTGCTTCATTCTTCCCTTTGGAGTGAGGTTTGAAGGTGACTTTCTGATAAACTGACACTCGATTCAGTCTCTTCATGATGCGACGAATCCGATGGCGAGACAGTATCATACCTTCCGTTTCCAGATATTTCTTGATTTTTCTAGCACCGTATCTGGACTTACTATCAAGAAAAATACGCTTAACCCTTTCTTCAAGTTCGGCTTCAGATATGGGGGCCACAGCTTTGTAGTAATAGCTAGAACGAGGAATATTCAAGAGACGACACATGACTGAAATACTGTATTTGTCCTTGTTAGCAGTAATCACTTGTCTTTTCGCGCCAACATCACTGCTAATCTCTACCTGCATTTCCAGCTCTTTATTGCGCTTCCTGAGGGCAATTAACTCATGCTCTTCATTGATCAGATTATCAACGGTTTTAAATGAGCCAGTCGTTTTTGCCTGTCGAACCCACTTATCAAAGGTCAAGGGTGTTAAATCATATTCTTTGATCAGCTCACTGCGTTTCATTCCCACATTGTGGAGGTCCACGATTGTTGTTTAAAGTCATCGGTAAAATGACGGCGGATTTTTCTAGACATATCTTTTCTCCTGTTTTTTTAGTGTAGAACACTTTATAAGACTGTCTAGTTTAGTGTAACTGATTCAGACAATCTTCTTGAATTCCAGTTCGTAGTATTGACTCATTTGTAACATACCCCGTTTCTTCCTAAGATTATATCTTATAGGTCGAACTGTTACAACTATGTTATATCACAACATTCCTTCTGATTTTCAAAAATCAAATGTTCCTTACTCTCATTAAAATAATCAGCATAATCACCTAAAAGTCTATCTGAGATAAAATTTCCGCTTCTTCAAAATCAATCATATATCACCCTATAAATTAAAAAATTAGTATTCAAAACTTATTTAATAATGAATTTCTCTTTAAAAAATTTAAACTATTTTGCAATCCACAAGCACTAATTGTAATGACTGCTGGTAAGAATTGAATCAAATACCTTGTCCTTCCAGCTTCAAAAACTAGCAGGTATAACAATCCTCCAAAAATAGCTATCTGCATCCAAAGTTTATATTCTTTTTCACTATAAAAAAACGGATAGATACAAATGCTAAAGGAAATAACAATCCAAACAATTTGAATAGACGCAGCATAATAAGCATATCTAGTTCCTTGAGTGTACACAATACTGCGAATAAATCTAGAGAAAGTATTTTGTTGAAATTTCAAAAGTGCTTGATTATCTAAATGACTATCTTCATTCAATACTTTCTCTTGTATCCAGCCAAACATCCCCTCATTTGTCATCCAATAATACTTATAAAGGAGATGATTAGTAAAACTACTTATATCGTGGTTCTTTAATCGTCTATGTATATCTGATAAAGCTGAGATATTTCTTTCATTACCAATTGCCGAGACAACATCATTCGGAAGATCTGCATGCTCATTTCCACCATGAGTTAAACCTAAATCAATATAATACAACAAAGTTCTACTTCTGTCTTCTTCAAATTGGACAAAGTGCTGAGTTCTAAGTGAAAATGATTGGAGTTGAGTTACGCATAAAAAACTCACTAAAAATAGCAAAACGCTCCTAAGGATTAATTTAATATTTGAATGGTATTTCTTATCAACCAAACCTTTAAAAAGCACAATAACACCTGCAATAGCAAAAATCAATAGTGTCGGTCGAAATCCGTTCGCCACTGCAAAAACAACCCCTGCTAATGACATG
This sequence comes from Streptococcus sp. IsoGale021, assembly GCF_031142795.1. NCBI lineage: Bacteria > Bacillati > Bacillota > Bacilli > Lactobacillales > Streptococcaceae > Streptococcus > Streptococcus sp. IsoGale021. The sequence continues at coordinate 91,877 of NZ_JAKZJH010000005.1, read as the reverse complement.
TGAACAGCAGAGTAATTTCTCTTGACAGCCGTTACAAATAAAAATAAGCTTAGAGAAAGAAAAAATAGTGCAATTGGGTCAGAATAAGTATAAATATATTGAGGTGATAACCCTAATATAAGAACAAGAAGAAAATAACTTAAATCTGAAACCGACTTATCTAAACATTTCTTATTGGTAAAATAGATTAAACAAATACTAGCATCAATAAAAAATATATTCCAAATACCTAGCATTAAAATTGTTTGATTTCCAAACATCAGATAAATTAATTTCATCCACAACAATAAAAAATAATTGTTAGGGTTAATAGAAATATAATTTGTTGATAAAGCAAAGTCTTGATTGGTAGCAATGTTGTAGATAATTGTTGAATCAGCACTTGCTAAACGAATACTTGTAATTGTCACAACAAACTGAATAACGACAATAACAAATAGTACCAATTTTTTTCTACAATTAAAAAAATGAAATAAGTCTTTAAAAACTTTCACAATAACTTTTCTAAACCAAAGTAGGAATACTAAAATAGCCATAAGGCAAACTAAAAATAAAGTTTGGCGACTTGATAAATTAGTGAAATCGATTTTTAAATAATAATGAATAAAGTAGATAGAACTAAAAAGCCATAGGACACCTAGAATAAGAAAAAATAAGTTTCCTAATTTAAATAATTTAGACACTAGTTGATTTTCAATTGTCATCACTGTCTTCCCAGAGTAATTACTAATTTCCTTGACTGACATCATATACCTCACATTCAGTAGCAAAAGAAAACTAATAGTTATTTAATGCATTGCTCACACAATACACTAAAGAGAGTCCTCCCCTTTGCCATAAAATTATTTATTAAAATTATATTTTGAAATTCTAGATACATCTATCAATAGAATTTTTATCTAAAACAATTATATCATTTTGGGATAAAACAATAAATCTCTAACAGAACACACAAACACCCCCACAGCAATTTATGGGGGTGTTTGTGGGGGGTCAAATGAGACTTCCCAATTTATAATCGCCTTAACTCAACGAAAAGGCTTTTATATTAGGCTTTCAGTCCTAAGTAATCACTAAACGATTATTTAAGAGTAACAGAAGCTCCAGCTTCTTCCAATTTAGTTTTGATTTCTTCAGCTTCTGCAGTTGCAACACCTTCTTTAACAACAGTTGGTGCTCCGTCAACAAGTTCTTTAGCTTCTTTAAGACCAAGACCTGTGATTTCACGAACAGCTTTGATAACGCCGACTTTCTTGTCGCCTGCTGCAGTCAACTCAACGTCAAATGAATCTTTTGCAGCGGCAGCTTCACCAGCACCAGCAGCAGCTACAGCTACAGGAGCAGCTGCAGTTACACCAAATTCTTCTTCGATAGCTTTTACAAGGTCGTTCAATTCAAGGATTGAAGCTTCTTTAATTTCAGCAATAATATTTTCAATGTTCAATGCCATTGTTATTTCCTCCAAATATATTTCATTAGTTTAAAATTAGTTTGTAGCATAGGCTACGCGCAACTTAACATTAAGCCGCTTCTTCTTTGTTGTCTGCAACCGCTTTGACTGCAAGAGCAACGTTGCGAACTGGCGCTTGAAGTACAGATAGTAGCATAGATAGAAGTCCTTCGCGGTTTGGAAGAGTTGCAAGAGCAACAATTTCTTCTTTAGATGCAACCGCACCTTCAATAGCTCCACCTTTAATTTCAAGTGCATCAGCTTCTTTAGTAAAATCATTGATGATTTTTGCTGGTGCTACAACATCTTCATTTGAAAATGCAACAGCAGATGGTCCAACAAACGCATCAGCAAGACCTTCAAGTCCAGCTTTTTCAGCTGCACGACGTAAGATTGAGTTTTTAATGACTTTATACTCAACTTCGCTTCCACGAAGATTACGACGAAGAACTGTGTCTTGTTCAACTGTAAGACCACGAGCATCCACAACAACGATACTTGCAGCTGCTTTCATTTTTTCAGCAACTACATCAACTAGTTCCGCTTTTTTAGCAATACTTGCTTCACTCATTTAGTGTTTCACCTCCGTAATTATTTTGCTTGGGGAATTTTTCCAAAAGAAAAACGCGCCCAAACCTAGACACGAAAGTACAATACGTTTCTTTTACATGATCCGTTTTGTCCTCGGTAGGATCTTTATGAGTCGAGCTCCCCTACTGTCTTAGGCAGTTTTTTCAAACCAATAATTATTGTAACATAAGAAAAAAAAGATTGCAAGAGTTTTTGATAATCTTTTTATAATAAAGTGAAAGTCTATCCTTTGGGGTAAGCAGATACATTAAATTTTTGAAAAAAGCACCAGCTCACTCGGAGTAGATGCCTTATACTCTTATAAATCTCTAGCCTTCAAATATTGCTCGTTTGTAATAAGCGTTTTTTTGTAATACTGATTATAACTCTTACTAAATTTCCTTATTAGTGGAATTGCTATTTCATAATATTTATTGTCTAACATAAACGTTTGTAATTTATCTTGAATTGTTTTCATAGGACTATTTTTATAATTGTCGCTATTTTTATAATCTTGATATTGAGCTATAATATTCTTATTTTCTGTTAGCCACTTTTCGGCATTTTCTATTGCTTCAATTTTTGACGCATTAACTTCTTTTAATACTTTCATATCAAAAGCAGAGCTTACTTCTTCAATATAATCTTGTTATTCTTTACTAAGGTTAAAAGAAGGAAGGCTATCTAGATAGTTAACAAATTTTTTATAAGCTTCTTTTCCATCCTCTCTTAAATGTTCATTCAAAAATGACTGGCATGCAGAAAAAATTAATTGCCCAAAATATCCTGGAAATGTTTTTTTCTAATCTCTCATAAATACTTTCTTCTGCTTCAATCAAAGCTATCTTATCATCAATAAGAGTCTAGCTTTCTTTCTTAACGATTGGCTTAATAATCTCTTTCCTCTTTTGTTCAATATCCAGCTGATGTTGTTTTCTTCTAAGTATGGAAGATAATGAATTTCCGTTTGAAGATAAACATTCTTTTATCTCAGATATACTAAGCCCAACTTTTCTAAATAAAGATATCTTACTCAAGATTTTCATGTCTTATTCGCTATAATCTCGATAACCATTTTCTGATTTCAAAGGCTTAATCAATCCTTTTTCCTCGTAGTACTCAATTGCTTTTCTGGTCAAACCAGTTTTATTTTGAATTTCATTTCTCAACATGATGCACCACCTCCTCAATTAAATGATATACCAGACCCTAACAAACAGGTCAAGCCCTTTATTTAATATTTTCTCGTAATATCTGGTGATGAAAAACATAATTAATGGAGACATCCAACTGAAATCTCAACAGAATCACTGGTAAATAAGCCTTTACAGGAATACAAATAACAGCAATCATCCTCATCAAAGGCATTAGATGCCAAAGTCCTCCGTAATGAAAAAATTAACTACTTCACAATAAATTTTGATAATATCTTTACGACTTTTTAGAAATCTAAAATGCTTATTTCAATCTTCAAAAAATGGAAGAATAGAGGCTTTTTCTTTCTCTGTACAGGCAACAAGCGGGAGGCGGAGTGGTCCGACTTCAAATCCTTGAGAATTTAGCACAGCTTTAAGTGGTGCTGGGCTTGTCACAGAAAAGAGAGCTTCTATTTTTGGTAACAGCTGACGTTGAATCTGAGCAGCTTTTTTCAGATTGCCCTCATCTAAGGCTGAAAACATTTCATAAAAATCATCACCATTGGTATGAGCCGCAACAGATATAACACCCTGTGCTCCAATTGCCTTTGCATGAAAAGCTTGTCCGTCTTCCCCAGTATAAATTAGAAAGTCCTGTGGCGCGTTTTCAACCAAATGAGTAAGAGTATCTATACCCGTACAGTCTTTGATAGCAATAATATTTGGCAACTGCGCCAAGCGCAAGGAAGTTTCTACTGTCAAACCAGCAACCGTTCGGCTAGGAACATTATAAACGATGACTGGCAGATTTGAAGCTTCCGCAATCGCTTTATAATGCTGATATAGACCTTCTTGAGTCGGTTTGTTATAATAAGGAGTCACTGCAAGTCCGGCAGCAAAACCACCAAATTTGTCAACTTCACGCGCGAATTCAACTGAATCTCGAGTATCATTTGTACCAATTCCGGCTATCAGCGGAACTCGCCCTTTTACAATCTTTTGAACTACTGCAAATAATTCCAGCTCCTCTTCATGCGTCAGAGTTGGGCTTTCGCCTGTCGTTCCTGCGATAATCAATCCTTCTGTATGATGCGCTAGAAGGTGTTCAATCAGCTTAGGAAGAGCCTCAAAGTTAATGCTACCGTCCTCTTTAAACGGTGTTACAAGTGCTGTTATGATTCTTGCTTTTTTTAAATCTTCTATAGACATAACTATCGTCCTCCTAGCCTGCAAAATACAACTATACGAATATTATCTCACATTTTACTTCAATTTGAAAATGACCTCTGCTGTTGGATGGACCAAGCCACGTTCATGCAAAGTCTCAGCGATTTGAACAGAATTCCAAGCAGCACCTTTAAGCAGATTGTCTGAAACCACCCACATATGGATGCCTTTTTCAGCGTCCAAATCCTTGCGAATTCGTCCCACGAATGTCTCGCGTTTTCCGACAGCATTGACAGCTTGAGGGTAGACTTGATGAGCAACATCATCCTCTAATACTGCTCCTGGGAAGTTCGCAATAGCTGCTTTGACCTCTGCGATGGGTGCCACTTCTTTTGTCTCGATGTAGACAGACTCTGAGTGCGCTGAAAGAACAGGGATACGAACACAAGTAGCAGAAACCGCAATCGTGTCATCTTCCATGATCTTCTTGGTTTCATTGGTCATCTTCATCTCTTCGTAGGTGTAGTCATTGTCCGTAAAGACATCGATTTGAGGAAGAGCATTAAAAGCAATCGGATAGTGTTTCTTGTCACCGCCGGAAGGCAAAATCTCAGCCTTGACATCACACGGATTGACTCCGTCATTTAAGACCTCACGCAGTTCGCGTTGAGTCTCAAGAATAGCTCCCATACCAGCACCGGACACAGCTTGATAGGTCGATACGATAATACGCTCCAAGCCCCATTTCTGACGAACAGGTTCCAGCGCCACCATCATCTGGATGGTGGAACAGTTAGGGCAAGCAATAATCCCGTTATGAGCATCAAGTGCATGAGAATTCACTTCCGGTACCACCAGAGGCACATCAGGATTCTGACGGAAATGAGAGGTATTGTCAACGACAACAGCTCCTGCCTTAACAGCGTAAGGAGCATACTTGGCAGACGTTGAGCCACCTGCTGAAAAGAGAGCGATATCTACACCTTCAAAGGCAGTTTCCGTTGTTTCTTCAATTGTGATGTCTTGGTCTTTGAATTTCAAAACTTTCCCAGCAGAACGAGCTGAAGCCAAGTAGCGTACTTTCTCAATTGGAAGACTTGATTCTTCCAGCATTTTAATCATTTGAGCTCCAACGGCACCTGTAGCACCAACCACAGCAACTGTATATCCCATAACATACCTCTCTGAATTTTCAAAAAATTTGTGTATTGCTGGTATTATACTACTTTTCTAAAGAATTGAAAAGACTTATAAGAAAAAAATCCCCACTAAAAAGTAGGGATTGAGGGCACTTTCGTGTGATGAGCAGGTTCACACAACTCATCAAGGTCCGCTCCTGCGTATATGACCTCCCATGCTCAATATGTGGCTTGCGCCACTTATCGACTCATCGCATATCTAGCATTCTACTATAGAAAATCCTAAAAGTCAAACTATTTTTTATGAGAGATTTTTTAGCTTATCCATATTTGAAATTGGTGCCTTAAAAGAGTAAAATAGTCTTTAGGAGGATGAAGTTATGGATACTATGAAACAGCCTGTCCCCATGCCTCAAGATAGGCGAACAATGGCCCTCTTACTTGGTGCTGTAGGTGGCTGCCTTGATGTTTTCTCGCATATGCAATTTAGTACGCTAATCGCAACCCAAACAGGGAATATTCTTTTAATCGTAGCCGATTGGGATGGACCAACCGTAAAGACTGCTTACCGTATCCTTTCGCTTATCTTTTTTACCTGTGGCTTTGTCTTCGGTATTCTACTTAAGGAACGGGCGCAAAGTTCACATTGGCGTACTTGGGGGGTCTTACCATTGACTCTCACGACTTTCCTCTTTCCTTTCTTTCATTCTCATTATTTTATCTGGGTGATATTGCTTGCAACCTCTACCGGAATGGTCATGCTAACTTATACAGGCTCAAAAATCGAGTCTTATCCCTATATGATTATGATGACTTCAGGAAACTATCGGAGAATGGTCACTGCTTGGTATGAGTATATTCGTTTTAAAGACCGTAGACATATTATTAGAAGGCAAGCGGCTAATTACTCTATGATTGTCGCTAGTTTCATCGGCGGTGCTGTTTTTACTGGTTTTCTCACACGCTTCATTCACCAATACGCTATCTGGACAGTCACCACTATTTTGACGATTATTATCATTCATTATACCAGATACAATCATATACATCACTTAAAGCAAAAAAATATCTAACACTCAATGAAAATCGAAAAGCAAACTAGAAACTAAATAAGACAAAAAACCGAACCAATCCTCTTGGGTAATGCTCACAAAGAGAATTGGTTCGGTTTTTGCTAGTTCATCAATACTTGCCTGCGATATTTCATTTATCAATCCTCTTCATCAGTTTTTAACTACTGATGGAAAAACTTCCTCATCTATCAATCTCACAAATACTTGCTTCCTTCTTTAATGCTGAGTTTACTCAGTCTATCTTTGTATTTTTCGATAAACTCCCGCACCCAGTCGGGATTAGTTTTGGAGTAGTCTCGTAGCGCCCAGCCAATAGCCTTATTGATGAAAAACTCAGTCTGGTCCAGATTGTTGATTAGGATCTGCTCCAGGAGCTGGACATCCGTTTCTTCTTTTTGAAGCAATTGATGCTCGATAGCAAGGCGCCGTAGCCAAAAATCTTCATCTCTGCTCCACTCCAACACAAATTTCTTTGTCTCAGGATAGTGCAGGCAAATAAAGCCTACTGAACGGCACAAAAAGTCAACCGTGTCCCACCATGGCTTTGTTTGTGCTAATTTCTTTATCTTTGGCAAATCGCTTGGTGTCAAAGCTTTTTGTTTCAATTGCAAATAATCCAGCACCACATATTGCATTTCACGATAGGGGTTCTCCCAAGCCTGATGGATAAATTTCCAATCTATCGTAGACTTGTGATTTTTCTTAAAAAATATCTTAGAAACTTGGCGTCTAACAGGTGTTTTAACTCCTAAAAATTCAAATTGATTTTTCATATATGCTCTCATATGAACAGCGTCATCGGAGTTAGCTACTTCTTTTAAATTCTGAAAAATATCTTCTGCATTCATATCATCATTCATTTTTAATACCTATATTTTTGATTAATTTGATTGGTCTTGCTGGTTTATCTAAACTCTTCTGCAACCAAACTGTATCATGCCAGCAGCCAAATTTATAGCCGATTTTTGGGAAATGCGCTACTTGCTGATAACCACGTTTTTTATGGAAAGAAATACTGGCGTCATTCGGAAGAGCAATACAAGCTAGAAACTGGACAAAACCTTGCTGTTCAAGAATTTCTTCCAATTTGTCATAAAGCTGCTTCCCAATCCCTCTACCGCGATTCTCATCAGCTACATAGACCGACAGTTCAACAGCCCAGTTGTATGCCTCTCGACCATAATAAGTCGAAGCATAAGCATAACCTAGAATTGCTCCATCTTCTTCTGCCACCAGATAAGGATACCTTTCCAAGGTCTTCTCAATCCGATCAGAAAATTCCTCCACCGACGGAATATCGTACTCAAAAGTAATGGCTGTTTTCTCCACATAAGGCGCGTAAATAGCTACAAGAGCAGTGGCATCGTTTTTATTTGCTAATCTGATATTCATCCGAACCTTCCTTTCTTCTTATTATTTTCATCAAAATGAAGTATATCACCATGTATATTTTACCAAATTCAAAAAGAAAAGGCTCTCTCGAACCTTTTTCGTTTTAAAATAGTCCAATAGCAGTTCCGTCTGCTGCTACGTCCATATTGAGGGCTGCTGGGCGTTTTGGCAGACCGGGCATAGTCATAACATCACCAGTCAAGGCTACAATAAAGCCTGCACCTAGTTTTGGAACGACTTCACGGATAGTGATTTCAAAATCTTCTGGTGCTCCAAGCAGGGCTGGATTGTCTGAAAAACTATATTGGGTCTTGGCCATACAAATTGGTAGCTTATCCCAACCGTTCTTGACAATTTGAGAAATTTGAATTTTGGCTTTCTTTTCAAAATTGACTTTTGTTCCACGATAGATTTCCTTGACAATTTTCTCGATTTTTTCTTCGATAGACAGATTGTTGTCATAGAGTCGGCTGTAGTGAGCAGGAGTCTCTTCAATCGTTTTAACCACAGTTTCAGCAAGAGCTAGACCACCGTCAGCTCCGTCTGCCCAGACACTAGCCAATTCCACAGGGACATCAATCTCCGTGCAAAGTTCCTTGAGAACGGCAATTTCAGCCTCAGTATCAGAGACAAATTCATTGATAGCCACCACAACCGGAACACCAAATTTACGGATATTTCCCACATGGCGTTTGAGGTTGGCAAAACCTGCTTTAACCGCTTCAACATTCTCAGTTGTCAGATCTTCTTTAGCAACACCACCGTTCATTTTCAATGCTCTGAGAGTTGCAACAATAACCACTACATCTGGAGCAGTCGGAAGATTGGGTGTTTTGATATCTAGGAATTTTTCAGCCCCTAGATCCGCACCAAATCCAGCTTCAGTCACCGTGTAGTCCGCCAAATGCAAAGCTGTTGTCGTTGCCAAAACGGAATTACAGCCGTGAGCAATATTGGCAAACGGTCCACCGTGAACGAAGGCAGGGGTTCCATAAATAGTCTGTACTAGATTGGGCTTTATAGCATCTTTCAAGATGAGAGCAAGAGCACCTTTTATTTCCAAATCTCGAACATAAACAGGCGTCCGATCATAACGATAACCAATAACGATATTAGCTAGACGTTCTTTCAAGTCTTCAATACCTGTCGCTAAACAGAGAATAGCCATGATTTCAGATGCAACCGTAATATCAAAACCATCTTCCCGCGGAATTCCATTAACCGGACTGCCTAGACCGACTGTCACATGCCGCAAAGCACGGTCATTCAGATCTACCACGCGCTTCCAGATAATGCGACGTTGGTCAATTCCTAGAGCATTTCCTTGATGTAAATGATTATCAATCAAAGCAGAAAGGGCATTGTTGGCAGTGGTGATCGCATGCATATCTCCTGTGAAATGCAAATTGATGTCTTCCATTGGTAGAACCTGTGCATAACCACCTCCAGCGGCTCCGCCTTTGATTCCCATTACTGGTCCAAGAGATGGTTCACGAATCGCAATCATGGTTTTCTTGCCTATTTTGTTGAGAGCGTCTGCTAAACCAATAGTAATAGTCGATTTCCCTTCGCCAGCCGGTGTTGGATTGATTGCTGTTACCAGAATCAGCTTACCAACTGGATTCTTTTGTAATTCCTGAATCTTATTAAAAGACAATTTAGCCTTGTATTTACCGTAAAGCTCCAAATCGTCGTAATCAATTCCAACTTTCTTCACTACATCAGCAATCGGCTGTAAGTCAACGCTCTGAGCAATTTCTATATCCGTTTTCATTTGGAATCCTCCAGTTTTGATAGGATTATTATACCAAAAAATAAAGAAAACAAACACTTTCAAAGCTAAACTTCTCAAAAACGTTCGGGAAAGTCTTTTCTATTTACGAATTAAGTTTTTTTGTGTAAAATTTAGTTATGAAACTATTGATTACTTCTGGCGGAACAAGCGAAAAAATTGATCAAGTTCGTTCTATTACGAATCACTCAACAGGAAGACTTGGTGCTCTTATTGCAGAGAGTTTTTTAACACAAGGTGATCAGGTCACCTTAATCACTACACAGAGTGCTGTCAAACCTGCTGCTCATCCAAATTTAACCATTCAAATCATTGAAAATGTTCAGGATTTGCTAGAAACAATGCAGTCTTTGGTCAAAATTCATGATGTTTTGATTCATTCAATGGCCGTCTCTGACTACACGCCTATTTACATGACAGGTTTTGATCAAATTACTGCTTCACAGGATTTAACAGAATTTTTGAATAAGACCAATGATCAAGGCAAGATTTCATCAAAAGATGAATACCAAGTACTCTTTCTCAAGCAAACTCCAAAAATTATCAGCCAAGTCAAAAAATGGAATCCCGATATCCGTCTAATTGGTTTTAAACTCTTAGTTGATGTTTCTAAGGAAGAATTACTGACAGTTGCTCGTGCCAGTCTTGCTAAAAATCAAGCTGAAATAATTGTAGCAAATGACTTGTATGATATTTCAAGCAATCAACATCATGCTTACTTGGTCAAAGAAAATTCTGTCATAGAAGCCAGCACCAAAGAGGAAATCGCTCAACAACTCGTAACACACATTCACGCAAAGGACAATCTATGAAACATATTACTTTAGCTGTTACAGGAAGTATCGCTGCATATAAAGCTGCCGACTTGGTCAGTCAATTGACAAAAGACGATCTAAATGTAACTGTTCTGATGTCTCAAGTAGCTACAAATTTCATTACACCGTTGACTTTACAGGTATTGTCGAAAAATTTAGTACATACAGACGTCATGGACGAGCCTGCGCCAAACAAAGTTAATCATATTGAAATTGCCAAGCAAACGGATCTTTTCTTAGTTGCACCTGCTTCTGTCAATACAATCGCTAAATTAGCCAATGGCTTTGCAGACAATATGATAACCAGTACCGCACTTGCTCTGCCATCAATAGCTAAAAAAGTGCTGGCTCCCGCTATGAATACAAAAATGTATGAAAATCCAATCACTCAAGAAAATCTATCTAAATTAGAAAAATATGGCTGGCAAATCATTCAGCCTAGAGAAACCGTCCTCGCTTGTGGTGACAAAGGAATCGGCGCACTTGCTGATATAGAAACAATTATAAAAAAAGTAAAGGAAATGATTTATGAAGAAACAATCTAATATTGCTCAAATTGCTATCTTTTTTGCGATTATGCTCGTCATTCATCTATTGAGTTCAGTAATATTTAACCTATTCCCTGTTCCGATCAAACCAACGATTGTCCACATTCCCATTATTATTGCAAGTATTTTATATGGACCAAAAGTAGGTGCTATTTTAGGGGCGCTAATGGGTATCATTAGTCTGGTTACGAACACACTTGTTCTCTTGCCAACCAGTTACTTGTTTAGCCCGTTTGTACCTAATGGGAATATTTATTCGCTCCTCATTGCCCTCGTTCCACGAATCTTAATCGGAGTCACTCCTTATTTTGTTTATAAATATCTTAAAAATAAGACCGGACTTATCTTAGCTGGAACAGTCGGTTCGTTGACAAATACCATATTTGTTTTAGGAGGGATTTTCCTGCTATTCTCCAAAGTGTATAATGGAAACATTCAGTTGCTGCTTGCCTCTGTCATTTCAACCAATTCTATTGCTGAAATGATTATTTCTGCGGTTCTGACAGTTACCATTATCCCAGCACTTGAAAAAGTTAGAAAATAATCACGTGAAAACGTGATTTTTTTATGAAAAAATGCTATAATGAAAACGGTTAAACAAATGCAGAAAGCTGAAAAATTGAGAAAAATGGATATGCTCGTTCCTTTATTAAATAAGCAATGATATTTCCTGTTTTCACTGATTTTTCATAAGCTTTCCTATTTTAAAAAGGAGATTTCGTAATGACTTACCAAGAAAATTTCAAAAAATGGCTTGATTTTGCAGAACTTCCAGACTATCTTCGTAAAGAATTGGATTCAATGGATGAAAAAACAAAAGAAGATGCTTTTTATACCAATCTTGAATTTGGTACTGCTGGTATGCGTGGTCTGATAGGTGCTGGTACGAATCGTATCAATATTTATGTCGTTCGTCAGGCAACTGAAGGTTTAGCACGTTTGATTGACGAAAAAGGCGAAGATTTCAAAAAACGCGGTGTCGCTATTGCTTACGACTCTCGCCACTTCTCACCAGAATTCGCCTTTGAATCTGCTGCTGTTTTAGCAAAACATGGCATTAAATCTTATGTATTTGAGAGTCTCCGTCCAACACCAGAACTTTCATTTGCAGTTCGCCATTTAGGAACTTTTGCTGGAATTATGATTACTGCTAGCCACAACCCTGCTCCATTTAATGGCTATAAAGTTTATGGCGAAGATGGTGGTCAAATGCCGCCTCATGATGCTGATGCTCTAACAGCTTATATTCGTGCTATTGAAAATCCATTTGCCATTGAAGTTGCTGATGTTGAAGCAGAAAAAGCATCTGGATTGATTGAAATCATCGGTGAAAATGTCGATATTGAATACCTAAAAGAAGTAAAAGACGTGAATATCAATCAACAATTGATTGACGAATATGGCAAAGACATGAAAATCGTCTACACTCCGCTTCACGGTACAGGTGAAATGTTAGCACGCCGAGCATTTGCTCAAGCTGGTTTTGACTCTGTTCAAGTCGTTGAAGCTCAATGTGTGCCAGATCCAGACTTCTCCACTGTCAAATCACCAAATCCAGAAAACCAAGCTGCTTTCGCTCTCGCTGAAGAATTAGGGCGTAAAGTTGGTGCGGATGTCCTTGTCGCAACAGACCCAGATGCTGACCGTGTGGGCGTTGAAGTTCTCCAAAAAGACGGCAGCTACCGCAATCTTTCAGGAAATCAAATCGGTGCAATTATGGCTAAGTACATCCTTGAAGCGCATAAGACTGCTGGAACACTTCCTGCCAATGCAGCACTTTGCAAATCCATTGTGTCTACCGATCTTGTAACCAAGATTGCTGAAAGCTACGGCGCAACCATGTTCAATGTCTTAACTGGTTTCAAATTTATCGCCGAAAAGATTCAAGAATTTGAAGAAAAACACAATCACACTTACATGATGGGCTTTGAAGAAAGCTTTGGCTACTTGATTAAACCATTTGTGCGTGACAAAGATGCTATCCAAGCTGTATTAGTTGTTGCAGAATTAGCTGCCTACTACCGTTCTCGCGGCTTAACTCTTGCAGACGGAATTGAAGAAATCTACAAAGAATATGGTTATTATGCTGAAAAGACGATTTCAGTTACTCTGTCTGGTGTTGATGGCGCGGAACAAATCAAAGCTATTATGAGCAAGTTCCGTGACAATGCACCAAAAGAATTTAACGCTACTGCTGTTGCAGTCACAGAAGATTTCAAAGCACAAACTGCTACTGATTCTGACGGCGATGTAACGAAATTAACAACTCCACCAAGCGATGTATTAAAATACACACTTACTGATGGTTCATGGATTGCTGTACGTCCTTCAGGAACTGAACCAAAAATCAAATTCTACATTGCTGTTGTCGGAAATTCCAGCCAAGACGCTCAAGCAAAAATTGCAAAAATTGAAGCAGAAATCAATGATTTTGTAAAATAAGCAAAAAGTAAGAAGGCTTTGATTTCTCAGTCTAACTTCTACAATATTCAAACTTCGAGTCTGGGACAAGAGTGTCTCAGACTCGAAATTGTCTTGTAACAAATGACAGATAATTGCTCAAACGCTGCTTTAAGATGGCGGACAGAGCTTTCGAAGTAGGTCTCAAAGTCTTTTCGCTTTTTAACATTTGCTCAACGTTACAGGGGAGACTATACAAAATAGCTGGGAAACATTTTATAGCGGAGTCTTGAGATAAGAGGATGACAATTAAAATTTTCAGTTTCTAGTTCTGTTTCACTTCTCTTTCAATATTTTACATTTCATTTCAAATCTCTGCATTATTTTCCTATTTGTGGCATACTAGAATGAGCAAAAGAAATGAGGTTATTTTATGGATAATTTTACGCAAGATATCAAAGATTTAGAAGTCACGACTGTAGAACGTGCCCGACAAGCCATTGAAAATAAAGAAAACGCAACTTTTTTCATTGGGCGTAAAACGTGCCCTTACTGTCGTAAATTCGCCACTACGCTAGCTAGTGTTGTCGCTGAAACCCAAGCATACATTTTCTTTATCAACAGTGAGGAACCTAGTGAACTGGAAGAACTCCAAGCTTTTCGTTCCGAATATGGAATCCCAACTGTGCCAGGATTTTTACACACAGAGAATGGTCATGTGACTGTCCGTTGTGACTCTTCTATGACGGCTGACGAAATCAAGACATTCGCTAACTTATAAAAATGAAGCTGGAATTAAAATTTCCAGCTTCAAAGTATATTATAAACTAACTAAGCAGTAACTTTTTACTATCACCAAACGAGGCAGGGATCATATCGTCCCTGTCTCTTAATATTTAATTTCCTTTTAATTTTCCTTTTTGAAAAGTTTGCCACATTTTCTGCTGAGGTTTCGCAAACGGATAGTCGGTAAAGTCATCAGGATGCAGCCACAAAACTTGTTCCTGTTTAGGCATTTCCGTAGCATTTACCACCTGACCGTAAAGCAAACGAATCTGCCACTTGCGATGACTGAACACATGTTGAATTGTCGGAAAAGCTTGCTCCTGCCAATTCACTACCACATCATAATCCTGCTCAAAGCTTTCTTGCGGAGATAATTCAATTGCAACTTGATTTTCTGCTACTTCAAAAAGGGATAACTGTTCATCATCCGAAAATTCGTCTACTTCAATCAAAGGAAAGTGCCAAAATCCTGATAAAAGACTGCTTGCTTCATTTTTCTCTAAAAGAAATTCTCCTTGATTATTCTGGATAATCAAACCATACAAATAAACTGGAATAGGTTTTTTCTTAGGAGCTTTGATAGGGTATCTATCCATTGTTCCATGTAAGTAAGCAGCACTAAATTCCCTTACTGGACTGTCCTCAGGTCTAGGGTTGACAGGCGCTTCAATATCTGAGCCCAAATCCATCAAAGCTTGGTTGAAATCTCCCGGTCTTTGGGGGTCAATCAGAATTTCCATCATCGCTTGAAAAACCTTTCGGTTAGCAGGGACACCAATATCCAAACTCACCTCAAATAAACGGCTCAGGACCCGCATAACATTCCCATCAACCGCTGGCTCAGGCAAGCCAAAAGCAATACTTGCAATAGCTCCTGCTGTATAAGGACCAATTCCTTTCAGACTAGAAATCTCCTCGTAAGTGTGAGGAAACTCGCCACTAAAATCTGTCATAATCTGCTGAGCAGCCTGTTGCATATTGCGTACTCGCGAATAGTAACCTAGCCCCTCCCAAGCTTTAAGCAAACGTTCTTCTGAAGCCATTGCTAAATCTTTAATTGTCGGAAACCAGGCTAAAAAACGCTCATAGTAAGGAATAACCGTATCTACCCGTGTTTGCTGAAGCATAATTTCTGAAATCCAGATATGATAAGGATTGCTGCTTCTCCGCCAAGGTAAATCGCGCTTATTTTCATCATACCAAGCTAATAATTTTTGGCGAAAAGAGATAATCTTTTCATCCTCCCACATCTCAATCCCATATTTTTTCAAATCTAACATAGCTTTAGTATAACACAAAATAAAAAGAGAACCCAGAACTTGAATTCTGGATTCTGTCTTGGCTTTCTAATAATGACCAACTGCTTGGCTGGCAGTAATCAATGTTAATTTATAAACATCATCAGCATTGCATCCACGGGAAAGGTCGTTTACTGGGTGGTTCAATCCTTGCAAAATAGGACCGACTGCTGAAAAGCCACCGAGGCGCTCTGCCATTTTATAACTGATATTTCCAGCTTCAATACCAGGAAATACAAAGACAGTCGCTTGACCAGCTACATTGCTTCCAGGAGCTTTTAACTCTGCCGTTTTAGGCACAAAAGCTGCATCAAATTGTAATTCTCCGTCAATAGCCAAATCTGGTCGCATTTCTTGCGCAAGTTTCGTTGCTTCGACGACTTTATCAACCTTTTCACCAAATCCAGAACCTTTAGTTGAATAGCTCAGCATCGCCACTTTAGGGTCAATGTCAAAGATTTGCGCGGTCAAGGCAGAGTTAATAGCAATTTCTGCTAATGTTTTAGCATCTGGGTCAATATTGATTGCACAATCACTGAAAACATAGCGTTCATCACCGCGAACCATGAGAAAGGCACCAGATGTGCGAGAAACCCAAGGAAGTGTTTTGATAATTTGAAGAGCTGGACGAACCGTGCTTGCTGTAGAATGAATCGCACCAGAAACCATACCTTGTACTTTACCAAGATAAACAAGCATGACACCAAAATAATTGACGTCCTCTTTCAATAATTTACGCGCTTCGTCTTCTGTGATTTTTCCTTTACGGCGTTCTACAAAAGCTGCAACCATTTCTTCAAAGCATGAACAATTTTGAGGATCAATGACTTCATAACCTTCTGTCACACCTTCAATTTCAAGATAAATACGAATTTTTTCAGGATTCCCCAATAAAACAGGTGTGATACTTGTTTCCCTTACCAAACGTTTAGTAGCTTGAAGAATACGTGGTTCTTCACCTTCTGGTAAGACAATCTTCACTTCTTTGCCTTGCAATGTTTCACGAATTGTTTCAAAAATTTTCATGTTTTACTCCTTACTTATTGCTTAATTTTTGAATGACTGTTTGAAAATCTTTCGGAAGAGGACTT
Organism: Streptococcus sp. IsoGale021; assembly: GCF_031142795.1. Taxonomy (NCBI): domain Bacteria; kingdom Bacillati; phylum Bacillota; class Bacilli; order Lactobacillales; family Streptococcaceae; genus Streptococcus; species Streptococcus sp. IsoGale021. The sequence goes on along the minus strand of NZ_JAKZJH010000005.1, from coordinate 75,220 downwards.
GATTTATTCACAACTTCCTCATGGAATGGATTGTAAAAACGCAATGAATGACAATGAAGTGCTTGCCGCGTTATTCCGTCAGTCATGCTCCCACCATATAAATCATCTCCCAAGAGCGGAAAACCAATATAAGAAAAATGAACCCTAATCTGGTGTGTCCGTCCTGTATGAAGGTGAATATCCACGAGATAAATGTCATCATACTGCGCTAAAACTTTATAACTCGTATGAGCATATTTTCCATTTCTTGCCACACACCGAGTAATGATACTACTATCTTCACGCGCTATGGGAGCAATAATATCTCCTTCTGGCTTTAGCGGTGCCGAACCCTTGACCAAAGCATAATAATGCTTCTCAATGACTTTCTTTTGCAACTGCTTGTCCAATCTTGCATGAGCATAACCGTGCTTTGCAAACAACATCAGACCACTCGTATCACGGTCTAAACGAGTCACAATATGAATCTGCTGATTTTCATAATGATTCGCAATGTAATAAGCCTTCACAAAATTAGCCATTGTATTGGAATGATTCACGCTAGGAATACTGGCTACGCCTGCCGGCTTGTTCAAAATCAGAAAATGTTCATCTTCGTAGACAATTTCTAAATCTTTCTCTACAGCTTGCAAACTTCCAAAACCTTCTTCTGCAGGAATATCGACGGCAACTTTGTCGCCAATATCTAACAAATAAATGGCATTTTGCTTTTTACCGTTTACCTGAATATCCCCACCAGAAAACTTTATTTTTGCAAGCAAACTTTTGGAAATTTCATGTTTTTTTAGAAATGTTTTGACTTTCACATGCTCATCTGCGATAAATTCAAACCTCATTCCTCCACCTCGCCAATAAAGGCATCTTTGACACGATTCCAGAAGCTCGTATGACTCGGTGTAGCAAGAAAGTTAATCTTATGTTGATCAATTTGAAATTCAATTTTAGAAATATTATTTATCATAAAATTTTGATTGTCAATCGAAATCGCATGTCGATCATTCCAAGTCGGCACAATTTCAATTTTATCTTTCTTAGGGACGATAATTGAGGAGCCCAAAGTCCGAAACACACGATTGTTCAAGCTTGCAACTTCTGCAATCTGAAGAGCTTCGATGGTTGGGTGCAGAACAGCTCCACCCAACGATTTATTGTAAGCTGTGCTTCCTGTCGGAGTTGATACTGAAATGCCGTCACCACGAAAGCGCTCAAAATGCACCTGATTGATAATGATATCAGCGACCATTGTTCGTCCAGAACGCTTGACTGTCGCCTCGTTCAATGCACGTTTTATACAAACTTCATTATTCCCATGGAAAATTTTCACATTCAAAATCGGATAAGACACCTTTGCGCCTGTGTCTAATTTTAAATTATCGATTAGTTTGTCCAACTCAAAATCTCGATAATCTGTATAAAAGCCCAAATGTCCTGTGTGAACGCCAACAAAGCGAACTTTGTCTAGCTGATCTTCATATTTGTGAAATGCTGACAAAAGCATCCCATCGCCACCAATGGAAATGACAATATCAGGATTATTATCATTCAAAATAAAGTGATTTTGTTTTAGTTTCTGTTTCAATTGGCGACAAATTTCTTGACTTTGCCGTCTGCGATTACTGATAATCCCTATTCTTTTACCTGTATTCTTCATCTGTATCGTCACTATTTCCTACGCCATCATTTAATTTACGACTAATTGGGTCAAATAAAGCTTGTGCCTCTTGAATATCATCGCGAATTTTTCCCATTTCTTCGTCTAATTGATAGGCGATTTTTGCTGTAATCTCCAAACGTTTCTTAATTTCATCTGGAAACTCACCTTTGTATTTATAATTCAGCGAATGTTCAATTGTTGCCCAAAAATTCATGGACAGAGTACGAATTTGAATTTCTGCTAAAATCGTTTTGCTCCCATTGATGGTATCAACGGGGTATTCAATAATAACATGGTAACTGCGATAACCACTAGCTTTACGATTTTTAATATAGTCTCTCTCTTGAATAATCCGCATATCATGACGTTTTCGCAAAACATCCAAAACTTCTTCTACATCATCCACAAATTGGACCATTACGCGCAAACCAGCTATATCTTGCATATCTTGCGCCAGATTTTCTTCTTTAATCCCACGCAAAGCCATTTTTTCTTTGATGCTTTCTATTGGTTTTACACGCCCCGTTACAAATTCAATCGGAGAATGCTGTTTTTGTTTTCGGTATTGTTTGCGAATCCCGCGCAGTTTGATTTTCAACTCACCAACCGCTTGAATATAAGGATCCAGGAACTCTTCCCATTCTACTTCCATACTATCACCTTGTCATTTTACTTATTTTTTTATAAAATAAACACAATACTTATTATAACATAAATCGCTTTCAAACAAAAGAAAAGGATTGGGAAATGAATCACCTGGAAATTGAATACAAAACACTTCTGACAAAAAATGAGTACCAACAGCTGTTACCGCTGTTTTCAGATATAACAGCTACCAAACAGACAAACTACTATATTGACACAGCAGACTTTTCGATCCGAGATGCAAAAATGGCACTACGCGTCCGTGCTTTTGAAAATCGTGCCGAATTAACTTTAAAAATTCCGCAGCAGGTCGGTAATATGGAATACAATCAATCTCTCACTTTAGAAGAGTGTCACACACTCATCAATACATGTGTGCTACCTGAAGGAGAAATACGCATACTGCTGACTCACGCTGCTATCAATCTCGATGAACTAAAGGTGCTGGGGAGCTTAACAACTATTCGCTATGAAAAAGAAACCACTATTGGCTTAATGGCACTTGATGAGAATCATTATTTTGACAAAACAGACTACGAATTAGAGCTAGAAGCGACAGATGCTGAAATGGGTAAAGAACAATTTGACTACTTTTTACAAGCTCATCATATCCATTATAAATATGCAAAACCTAAAGTTGCAAGATTTGCTCAAAACTTATGAATAAAAAGCTGAAATTTTACTTATTTTTTGATAAAATGGAGTGTAGAAATCAAAAGGAGTCTTAATAAGTTATCATGGATATACTGACGGATAAAGCACAGATGAAGTTGTTTGCACTAAATTCCAATCACGATATTGCCGAAAAAATCGCTAAAGCTGCTGGTGTGCCTCTTGGCAAACTTTCATCACGTCAATTTTCGGACGGAGAAATTCAAGTAAACATCGAGGAAAGTGTGCGTGGCTTTGATGTATTTATCATTCAATCAACAAGTTTTCCTGTCAATAATCATTTGATGGAACTTCTCATCATGGTGGATGCTTGCAATCGCGCCAGCGCTAATTCTGTCAATGTTGTGATGCCATATTTTGGCTATGCTCGTCAAGACCGTACAGCCGCTCCTCGCGAACCAATTACAGCCAAGCTCGTAGCGAACATGCTAGTAAAGGCAGGAGTTGATCGTGTTCTAACCCTAGATTTGCATGCTGTCCAAGTTCAAGGCTTCTTTGATATCCCTGTTGATAACCTTTACACCGTTCCTCTTTTTGCCAAACATTACTGCGAAAAAGGCTTGTCTGGCGAGGACGTAGTTGTGGTCAGTCCCAAAAACTCTGGTGTTAAACGTGCTAGAAGCTTAGCAGAACATTTAGATGCTCCAATTGCGATTATTGACTATGCACAAGACGATTCTCATCGTAACGAAGGCTACATTATCGGAGATGTTGCTGGCAAAAAAGCTATTCTCATTGATGATATTTTAAATACCGGACGTACCTTTGCGGAAGCTTCAAAAATCGTTGAACGTGAAGGTGCAACAGAGATTTATGCAGTTTCTAGTCATGGTTTATTTGTTGAGGGAGCTGCTGAAAAGTTAGACAATGCCCCAATCAAAGAAATTCTAGTAACCGACTCAGTTGCAACCAAAGAAAAAACTCCGAAAAATGTTCAATACATTACTGCAAGTGAGCTAATCGGAGATGCAATTGTTCGTATTCATAAAAGAAAACCAGTTAGTCCTCTCTTTGCTTACAATAAAAAGAAATAAGGAGAAATCTTGATTTATTTCGATAATGCAGCAACAACTCCCATGTCAAAAGCTGCTATTACTGCTATGACACAGGTTATGGAAAATACCTTCGGCAATCCATCTAGCATTCATAGTCACGGAAGAGTTGCTAGCAAAATTCTTCGCGAAGCCCGACAAGAGCTTGCTGAACTGCTTCATACTAATAGTCAACATATCATCTTTACATCTGGTGGGACAGAAAGTAACAATACAGCCATAAAAGGGTATGCCTTAGCCCATCAAGATCAAGGAAAACACATTATTACTACTGCTATTGAGCATCATTCGGTTCTTGAAACGATTGAATATCTGGTGGATAAATTTGGCTTTGAAGCTACTTATATCCAACCTAAAAATGGAGAGATTACGGCTCAACAGATAAAAGAAGCCCTTCGAGAAGATACAATACTTGTCTCAACCATGTATGCCAATAATGAAACAGGCTATATGCTTCCAGTCAAAGAAATTGCTGACGTTGTGAAACATCATCCCGCTACTTATCATGTGGATGCTGTGCAAGTTATAGGCAAATTACCTGTCTATCCTGACGAGCTAGGAATTGACTTTATGAGTGCATCAGCTCATAAATTTCATGGTCCAAAAGGCATCGGCTTCTTGTACTTCAATCATGTAAAATTTGACAAATTTTTACATGGTGGAGATCAAGAGGATAAAAGGCGTGCAGGAACTGAGAATTTAGCGGCTATTGCCGGTATGGTTGCGGCTCTAAAAGAGAGCCTCAATTGCTACCAAGAAAACATGGAACATGTTGAAAGTTTGAAACAGCAACTTCTTTCTGAACTTGACGGAATCCATTACTATATAAATAATGATTCACATCTACTTCCCTATGTTGTAAATCTTGGCTTTCTAAATCAGGCTAACGATTTATTGCTCATGCGTTTAGACTTGGCTGGAATCTCTATCTCAACTGGCTCTGCTTGTACGGCCGGAACGGTTGAGCCAAGTCATGTACTTAAAGCTTTTTATGGTAGCGATTCAGAACGCTTAAGGGAATCTATTCGCATTAGTTTCTCGGAGCAAAATACTTCAGAAGAAGTTCGACAATTTACTACAACATTAAAAGAAATTTTAGGAGGATAAAATAGATGGCTTTTCAGACCACTATTCACTTAAAAGACTGCCCCTACAGTTACTCTCTTGGAGAAAATGTAAAAAAATTTACTTTGCGTGATAACACATTTGCCGAAACAAAAGTCGGAAATTACGAATTAACACGCTTATTAGAAAATGTTCCCAATAGTGGAGACGGCTTTTTGTTGAAAATCATTATCAATAAAGACCTTTCAGGTGTGAAAATCAATATCACAGACAAATCTGGCCTTCGATTAGTGAATATTTTTAAATCAGAAGACAATCACATCATTCAAGAAAAGTTTTATTTCTTAATGGATAGCTTGGTAGAACGTGGTATTTTCACTAAACAAGAACAATAAACAAATAGCTTAAAAACTCATTTTTAAATCATCAGTAAAACAATAAAGAGTAGGAAACAAGCCAAAAATCTTTGATTTTCTTGATTTTGTCCTACTCCTTTTCTATTTTTATCAAATAAGTTGATTTTTTCACAAACTTTCTATAAAATAGTCTTTGAAAGGATGTGATTTTGTGAAATCTGAAAATAATACAACCATTCCACGCGCAACTGCTAAAAGGCTCTCTCTGTATTATCGGATTTTCAAACGATTTAATTCCGAAAAAATTGACAAAGCCAATTCAAAACAAATCGCAGATGCGATCGGGATTGATTCTGCAACTGTCCGTCGAGATTTTTCTTATTTTGGCGAATTAGGTCGTCGTGGATATGGTTATGATGTAAAAAAACTCATGAATTTTTTTGCTGACTTACTTCATGACAATTCCATTACCAATGTGATGTTAGTTGGTATCGGTAACATGGGACATGCTTTGCTCCACTACCGTTTCCACGAACGGAACAAAATGAAGATTGTTATGGCATTTGATACAGATGATCATCCTGAAGTTGGGACTACTACAAATGACGGGATTCCTATTTATGGCATTTCACAAATCAATAACAAATTAAAAGGTGTGGATGTTAAAACAGCTATTTTAACAGTTCCTAGTGCAAAAGCTCAAGAGGTTGCAACCGTGCTTGTGGAAGCTGGTGTAAAAGGTATTCTCAGTTTTTCTCCTGTTCACTTAACCGTTCCAAAAGATGTTGTCGTTCAATATGTTGATTTGACAAGTGAGCTACAAACACTCCTTTATTTTATGAAAAAAGAGCATTAAGCAATTAGAAAGAGCAGACATTTATTTATGAAGAAACCTATTATCGGCATTACTGGAAATGAAAGACCAAACCCTGAAGACGAATTTGCCATCATGAGTTATGCTGCTAAAGGATTTGTGGAAGGCGTAAAAGAAGTTGGTGGAACTCCTATCATATTGCCGATTGGAGATGCAGATATGGCACAGCGCTACATCCAGATGATTGATAAACTTATCCTAACGGGTGGGCAAAATGTATCACCACAATTCTATGGCGAAGAAAAAACAATTGACAGCGATGATTACCATTTGGAGCGTGATTTGTTTGAATTAGCCTTAATCCATGAAGCTATCCAGCAACAAAAACCAATTTTTACCGTTTGCCGCGGTACGCAATTGTTTAATGTTGCAATGGGTGGAACTCTTTATCAAGATATTGAGCACCATTGGCAAGACAGTTCTGCTGAATATACTACTCAAAAACTAGTCACTAAATCCGGTTCTGTTTTGGAAAAAATTTACGGCGAAGTATCTCATATCAACTCTTTCCATCATCAGAGTATCAAAGATTTAGCAGAAAATGTCGAAGTCATTGCCCGTGATCCGAAAGACAACACCATTGAAGCGATTACAACAACTGATGAAATCGCTTATCTGGGAGTCCAGTGGCATCCAGAATTCTTATTTGAAACACGTCCTAAAGATCGAATGTTATTTGACTATGTTGTCAATAGACTTTAAATCAAGTCTGTTTCTTCGCGATAACTATAATAATCTTTCTCTGCGACGATGAGATGATCCAGTAAGATGAAGCCCATTAATTCACACGCTTCTTTTACATGTTTGGTCACTTCATCGTCATTTTTGCTTGGCAGTACAGCTCCTGACGGATGATTGTGCACCAAAATAATGGATGTCGCCATGTGTTTTACAGCATAATGCAGGATTTCTCGTGGCTCTGCAATACTGCGTGACACACTACCGATAAAAATCGTCTGCTGATGAATGATTTTGTTTTGAGTATTCAGATATAAAGCTACAAGGTGTTCCTGCTTCTTATGCCCCAATTCTTGTTGCATTTTTTTCGCCAGCTTTTGACTACCTAAAATTTGCTCTTGCGTAATCAATTCTGCCTTACTGACTCGCTGGCCTAATTCAATCATAGCTTGTAATTCAATAGCCTTGATACGACCAATTCCAGAGATTGATTGCAATTCTTGTAGCGTCATATTGCGCAAATCATTCAAACTAGAAATAGTTGATAAAATTCGTTGAGAAACTTGAAAAACAGTTTCTTTTTTATTTCCTGTGCGGATAAGAATGGATAACAATTCTTGATTGCTCAATTGTTCTGCACCTTCTGCAACTAAACGTTCCCTTGGCAACAAAGAATCTTCCTGAAATGAAATACTATACATAAAAAACCTCCTCATATCCTTATTCGGAAAAAGAAGAGGAAAATAAAAAATCTGAGAAATGATTCTCAAATTTTTTAAGTTAGTATTTACATTTCAACAATTTTACCTGTTTCAAAGTAAACAACCCATTCACAGATATTTTTGGCGTAATCACCAATACGTTCTAAGTACGAAATAACTTGGAAGTAATCACGGCCTGTAACAATTAAATCTGGATTTGCCTTAATTTCTTGTGTAGCTAAATCGCGAATATCATCAAAATACTGATTGATTTTCTCATCCATAGCAGCTACTTCATAGGCCTTATCCACGTCGCCATTAAGGTAAAGATCAAGCGCTGCTTCCACAAAGTTCTTAACATCACGCCCCATTTTGCTGATTTCTTCCTCAACAGACTGGATGCGAACTTCTCCTTTCATGCGGATCGTCGCTTGTGCAATGGAAACGGCATGATCCCCCATCCTTTCCACATCACTACTTGCCTTCAAAACTGTAATAACGGTTCGTAAGTCTTGTGAAACTGGCTGCTGCAAAGCAATGATTTCTAAAGATTTTTTCTCCAACTTTACTTCATATTCATTTACTTCTGCGTCTTCTTCGATAACCTCTTTTGCTAATTCACGATCGTGGGTCACAAATGCACGAACTGTGCGATTAATCTGTGACAAAACTTCATTTCCCATTGCATAAAATTGGTTATGAAGTTTTGCTAAGTCTTCTTCAAATTGTACTCTAAGCATAAATTTTCCTTTCCTAAGATCTAAAGAATTTTATACGAAAATCCATCTTTTTACATAATTCTTGTCTACAAGTATATGTGCATTTTATATATAAATATATAGAGAATTAGTAGTCGCCAAAACATTGGAATAGCCATAATATTGTAGTGACCAATTACAATCTCTAACCAAACTTGCCTGTGATATAATCTTCCGTTTCCTTATGAATCGGACTGAGGAACATCTCTTTCGTGGCATTAAACTCAATCAAATCGCCATTTAGGAAGAAAGCAGTCTTGTCTGAAATACGACTAGCCTGTTGCATTGAGCGGGTCACGAGTAACATTGTATATTGATCTTTCAGTCCATGAAGTGTTTCTTCAATTTTTCCTGCAGAAATGGGATCAAGTGCCGACGTTGGCTCATCTAAAAGAATGATTTTCGGACTCGTTGCTAAAACGCGAGCCACACAAACACGTTGTTGCTGACCGCCTGACAAGCCAATCGCTGAATCATGTAAACGATCTTTTACTTCATCCCAAATGGATGCTCCCTTTAGTGAAGTTTCAACAACTTCATCTAACACTTCTTTGTCCTTGACACCATTGATCCGCAAACCATAAACAACATTTTCATAAATCGTCATTGGAAATGGATTGGGCTGTTGAAAAACCATTCCAATTTCTTTGCGAAGCTCCACCGTATCTGTCCGTGGGCTGTAAATATTGTGCCCGTTATAAATTACAGTGCCTGTCGTTGTCACCTCTGGATTTAAATCTCCCATGCGATTGATTGCCTTTAAAAGGGTTGATTTTCCTGATCCAGAAGGACCAATCAAAGCGGTAATCTCCTGCGGTAGTATATCTAATGATACACTATTGAGAGCTTTCTTTTTATTATAATAAACCGACAAGTCCTTGATTTGTAAAATAGGTTCTGTCATTCTGATAGTCCTTTAATAAATTCTAATTAATCAGCAATTTTCTTAGCCAAAATGACCAGAAACATAGTCATTCGTAGACTGCAACTTAGCATTTTGGAAAACATTGGCTGTTTTATCATATTCAATTAAATCACCAAGATAGAAGAAACCGGTATAGTCACTAGCACGTGCCGCCTGCTGCATGCTGTGGGTCACGATGATAATCGTATAGTTCTTCTTCAACTCTAACATCGTTTCTTCTAACTGCGCGGTTGCAATTGGATCAAGCGCAGAAGCAGGTTCATCCATTAGAAGTATTTCTGGCTTCACGGAAATGGCTCTGGCAATGCAGAGACGTTGCTGCTGACCGCCTGATAACATCAAAGCAGATTTATGAAGGTCATCCTTTACTTGTTCCCACAGAGCCGCTTGTTTTAGAGATGTTTCTACAATTTCATCTAAGATTTTCTTATCCTTAACACCGGCACGTTCATGCGCAAAGGTGATGTTGCGGTAAACAGATTTGGCAAAAGGATTTGGTCTTTGAAAGACCATTCCGATATGCTTCCGCATTTCATAGACATTGATATCTGGGCGGTTAATGTCAATACCTTCATACCAGATCTCACCAGTAACCTTAGCAATGTCAATCGTATCATTCATCCGATTCAAGCTGCGAAGATAGGTTGACTTACCAGAACCTGAAGGCCCGATAAGAGCTGTAATTTTATTTTTCTTGAACTGCATATCAACCCCTTTAATAGATTCGTTTTTACCATAGTAAACGTGCAAATCCTTCGTTGATAAAACAACCTCTTCCTCAGGAAAAGTAACAATATGTTTTTCATTCCAGTTATATTCTGTCATTTCTTCTCCTTTTAGGCAGATGTTAATTTCTTATGCAGGTAACTTCCGAGCTTACGAGCTCCAAGGTTAAAGATTAAAATAAAGATAAGAAGCACTGCTGCTGACCCAGCTGACACTTCTACTGCATCGGGAATCGTTCCTTCACTATTGACTTTCCAAATATGAACAGCCAAAGTTTCAGCTTGACGAAAAACAGAAATTGGACTAGTTACACTGAAAATATTCCAATTTGACCAGTCAAGTGCTGGGGCAGACTGACCTGCTGTATAGATAAGCGCAGCAGCTTCCCCAAAAATACGACCAGAAGCTAGGACAATCCCCGTCACAATACTTGGTAATGCTTCTGGAACGACGACATGGACAATCGTTTCCCAGCGAGAAATGCCAAGAGCAAGTCCAGCTTCACGCTGTGTGTGATGCACATGCTGTAAGCTATCTTCTACACTACGTGTCATCTGTGGCAAATTAAATACAGTTAAAGCCAGAGCACCAGAAATGATTGAAAAACCATATTGGAATTGAATAACAAAAATCAAATATCCAAAGAGACCGACAACAACGGAAGGCAAAGATGATAAAATTTCAATACAAGTTCTGACAAAATCTGTTACCAGGCCTTTCTTCGCATATTCAGATAAGTAAATTCCTGCTCCCATTGATAAAGGAATGGAAATAATCAAGGTAATAACTAACAAAAACAATGAGTTATAAAGCTGAATCCCAATTCCACCACCCGCTTGATACGAAGACGATTGACCAGTCAAGAATTTCCACGAAACATGAGGTAACCCCCTTACTAAGATATACAAAATCAAGGAAGCAAGAATAGCAACAATGATTCCTGCAATGGTATAGAGGACGCCTGTTGCTAATTTATCCATTTTTTTAGCGTGCATAGTTCTTCTTACCTCTTTCCTTTGTAATCAATTTAATCACAGTATTGAAGGCTAAACTCATCAAAAGCAGAACCAGAGCAAGCGACCACAGAACGTTATTATTAACAGTTCCCATAACGGTATTTCCAATTCCCATTGTTAAAATAGAAGTCAAGGTTGCAGCAGGTGTTGTCAGAGAAGTTGGGATAACCGCTGAATTTCCGACAACCATTTGAATCGCCAAAGCTTCACCAAAGGCACGAGCCATTCCAAAGACAATAGCTGTAAAAATACCTGAGCGAGCTGCTTTTAGCGTCACACGCCAAATCGTTTGCCAACGAGTCGCTCCCATTGCCATACTAGCTTCTCGATAATGCCGCGGTACAGCACGCAGGCTATCTGTTGTCATAAAGGTCACCGTTGGTAAAATCATGACAAAGAGAACAAAAATCCCTGACAAGATTCCAAAACCTGTTCCACCAAAGATACTGCGAACAAAGGGAACAACTACCTGTAATCCAATAAATCCATACACAACTGATGGAATTCCGACTAGAAGTTCAATAGCTGGTTGCAGAATTTTTGAGCCTTTAGGGGAAACCTCCGTCATAAAAACAGCTGCTCCAATTGCAAATGGTGTTGCCAATAAAGCTGATAGGAGAGTTACGAGGAAAGAGCCCAGAATCATTGGTAAAGCACCGAATTCCTTACCGGATGGATTCCACCTTGTTCCAAAAAGAAAACTGAAGATATTTACTTTATTAACAAAAAAAGTCGAAAGTCCTTTCTCCGCTACAAATAATAAAATCATTGCGACGACAAAAACAATTAAACTCATGCAAAGAAAAGTAATGGTTTTTCCAAATGTTTCTAAACGAGAGTTTTTTGACTTTGTCAGCATTTTTTTTGCTACTTCGTTCATGTTATTCCTAAATTCTTTCTTTTACTTTGAGCTGATAGTTTCGTCAAGACTACGAGTAACCTTCATATCGTTAATCGGAATGTAGCCCATTTTACCAACAATATTATTTTGGACTTCTGCTGTCATCATGTACTCTAGAAATTTTTTAGCTAATTTGTTAGGTTCTCCCTTAGTATACATGTGCTCATAAGACCAAATAGGCCAGTTGTTCGTCGTCACATTCTTCTTCGTTGGCTTATAACCATTCAAGTTTAATCTTTTTACACTAGTATCAACATAAGAAAAAGCTAAATAAGAAATGGCACCTGGAGTTTGCGAAACAATCGTTTTGACCATTCCGTTAGAATCTTGCTCTTGCGCTTGCTTAGCTTCTTTGCCATTCATAATAACACTATCAAAAACTGCTCGACTACCAGAACCAACGGCACGGTTGATGATGGTAATTTCCAAATCTTGACCACCAACTTGCTTCCAGTTAGTATATTCACCAGTAAAAATTTTACGTAGCTGCTCTGTGGTTAAGTTGTTTACTTTAATACCTTTATTTGCAATAATCGCAGTACCCGCTACAGCAACTTGGTGATCCACCAAAGTTTTCGCCTTGATTCCGTCTTTTTCTTCTGCAAATAAATCGCTATTTCCAATATCTACTGCACCAGATTGGACTTGTGATAATCCTGTTCCCGATCCTCCACCTTGCACATTTACAATTTTTTTCGGATTTTCTTCGGTGTATTTGTCCACGACTGCTTCAACCAACGGTTGTAGAGCTGTTGAGCCAACTGCTGTTATCGCCTCACCGCGGTTAATCCAGGAAGAACAAGCTGAAAGACCGATGCTGCAAATCACGAGAGTGACTGCCCAAAGTATTTTTTTGTGTTTAATCACATGAAACTCCTTTTCAGATGTGAAAGCATTTTCATTCTAAGATTTCCCTACTCTTTTCACATCTAATCTCACTATAACATATCTTTAGATATTTGGAAAGATTCTTTATTGAAATCTCAGGCCTTTTGGAAAATAATTTTTCAGAATATTTCCAGTCACTTTTGCAAACCCTAAACCATTACCTTGGACAACAACTTGATACCAACCATTTGCAGGGTTCTGATTGAGATTGACTGTCTCCCCAGCAACGTACTTTTTAAACTGCTCTTCATCAATTTCAATTATGTGCTTTACTTCACTTGGTTTTAAAGCCAGTCCCAAAGCAAAACTCGGTTCAAATCGTTTTTTCTTAAAAACACCTAGGTGCAAGCCATTTCTGGCAATTTTGAGTTTCGATAGATCTGGAAGACCTAGTGGCAATAGATATAAATGATCTCCAAAAGTCTGTAATTCTCCAGTCAGATCTATAGCTAGATGTTCTCTTTGAAACTTCTGCCACAACATCTTCTGCTCAGATGTCAGATAGCTCTTTTTTACTTTTAATTTTTTTGCTGACTGCTTACTACAAAGGCGAAATTTTGCAACAAATTGACCTTCACCTTTGAAATGGTGAGGATACATACGTGCAGTTTCTGGAAAGTTAATACCTGCAATCATCCCATTGATTTTAGGAATTTCGACTAATTCAAGCGGATAATTTTCTAACAACCAGTCAACGATTTCCTCGTTTTCTTCTGGTGCCCAAGTGCAAGTAGAGTAAATCAGTTCACCACCAGTTGTCAACATTTTCAAAGCATCCGCTAGTATCTCACGTTGAAGCTGTGCACATTGAGCAGGATAAGTCTCGCTCCAATACTCCGTTGCTTCTGGCTGCTTTCTAAACATTCCTTCACCAGAACATGGTGCATCTAAGACAATCATATCAAAATAGCCCTGAAAGATCTGGCTTAATCTGTCAGCCGATTCATTCGTCACCACAATATTTCTCGCTCCAAAACGCTCAATATTTTCTACTAACACTTTAGAACGTTTTGGATTGATTTCATTGGAAACAAGAATACCTGTATTATTCAAGTATGACAATAGGTGAGTGGATTTTCCACCCGGCGCTGCTGCCAAATCAAGTACTTTCATATTCTGTTGTGGCGCTGCAGCTTGGGCAACCATTTGTGCAGCAGGTTCTTGTGAATAGACTAATCCTGTGACATGCTCTATTGATTTTCCAGAAACTTTGCCATAATAACCCCAGTTCGTATCAGGAATAGGATTTGAAAAAGTTTTTTGCTGCTCTTTTAATGGATTGACCCGGAAAGCGGAAACTGGCTCCTCATCGAAAGTTAGAAAAAAAGAGGGAGCTTCCTCTCCCAAAAGATTGTTATATTTTTCTTTAAATCCTTTTGGAAAATGCATCTAATCCCTCTCGCTTTCGATATATGTATGTTTTAATTTCATCTAATTTCATAGTTGGAATCATCATAATCCCCTGATGACTTTCAAAATCAGGCTCTTCACCCTCAAATGTTAGCGTCGTGTATCCTAGCTTGTCTCCCATAATGGAAGCAGCAGCATAATCCCAAGGCCAAATATAGGAAATATAAGTCAATAGTTGACCCGACAAAACCTTACTAAAGCTGATTGCAGCACTTCCATACACTCGAACTCCTAAAGTTTCTTTCGCCAAATCAGCAATTCCCCAATCATTGCGCTCAAAAATCCCAGCATTTGAAGCTATTAAAAATTGATTTAAAGGGCGATCTTGGTAAGGAGGCAATTTCTGCTCATTGCAATAGACATCAAATTGCCCACCACCGTGGTACAACTTATCTCCTATCACATCATAAATGACACCAAATTGACCAATGCCATTTTCAAAATAAGCCAGAACAACAGCAAAATCTGCTTTTTGTGCCACAAAATTATTCGTGCCGTCAATAGGATCAATGACCCAAACATTGCCATCTGAAATAGAATGTCGTAAACCATTCTCCTCAGCTAAAATGTGATCCGCAGGATAAGCTTCTAAAATCCAGGTTACTAAATTATCTTGAACTTCTTTGTCCATTTGAGTTACTAAATCAGTCGGACTGGACTTGGTCTCAATTTGCAACTGATCATTCAAATGCTCTTTGATATAAGAAGCCGCATTCAGTACAATTTGTTTGGCAAAATTAAATTTCTTTTCCAAGAGAAAACATTCCTTTCTCCTTTTGTTTTGCAGCTTGAACAGCTCGATATAAGGAATAGCCACTTGCTATTTCAAATTCACGTCCAATCCGCTTTTCTTCAGCTTTGCTTGGAACAATTTTTTTGAAGAGTTTGTAAGATGACAGTATTTCTTCTGCTGTTATTTTTTCTTCATAAGCCTGCTCAACATCATTCAAAAAAGAAAGCACTGAAGCAAGCTCTTCAGTGCTCCACGATATGTCTAGTGGGTAACGATAGTTTTTATTCATATTATTCAATCTCAGCTCTTAGAGTTGCATCGCGCAATTCCTGTTTTCGATATCCGCGAGGCAAAAACGCACGGATTTCATCTTCGTTAAATCCAATTTGCATTCGCTTGTCTTCCAGAATAATCGGGCGACGCAAAAGGCTTGGATTTTCCTCAATTAAACGAAGCAATTCAGAAATTGATAAATTTTCAACATCCAAATTTAATTTTTGAAAAATTTTTGAACGAGTTGAAATAATGTCGTCTGTTCCATTCTCCGTCAGAGAAAGAATATGTTGTAATTCGGGTGCAGATAAAGGGCTCGTCATGATATTGTGCTCCTCAAAAGGAACTTCATGATTGGATAGCCATGCACGCGCCTTGCGACAACTTGTACAACTCGGTGATAAAAATAGTGTAACCATGCATTTCTCTTCTTATTATTTGTAACTGTTATCATTATACTAAATTTTATGTAAGATTACTAGGTATTTTTACAAATTTTCTCCTATTTTTTTAGGAAAAATAAGAAGCTTACTACATGATTTAGTGGTTTGCGTTTTTAGGTGTCCAATATCTTGCGATTTCCTCATCAGCCTGCAGTTGTTTGACTAGTTTGTCCACATTATCGAATTTTACCATATCTCGGATTTTATCCAACCAAAAAATGCGAATAGTATCACCGTAAATATCTTGTGAAAACTCAAAAATATTGGCTTCAAAACGAAGTTCATCTCCTTCAAAAGTGACATTTTTGCCGACGCTAGCCATTCCGCGATACATCTGTCCGTCATGCTCTACATCGACCACATAGACACCATCTGCTGGTAAAATAACCCGATCCAGCGGAGCAAGATTTGCCGTTGGATAGCCAATCGTTCGTCCTCTTGCATTGCCATGAACGACAATTCCTCTAGTAGATAACGAGTAGCCTAGCAATTGATTGCTTTCGGCTACATTTCCTGCTAGTACCGTTTCTCGAATACGAGTTGAACTAACTTTTTCTCCATTGAAATTTACAGAAGGAACTATGATAACTTGTCCGTCAAATAGTTTCTCCAAATCCTCTGCATTGCCTCGATCTGAACCAAAATGGTAATCAAATCCCGCAATGACAACTTTTGCTTTCAAACGCGAGATGTATTTTTCAAAAAATTGTTCCGCAGTATTACGAGCAAACTGACTGGTAAAATCAATCAAATAAAGGTAGTCTACACCAAGATTTTCCATTTGCTGCAAGCGATCTTCTGGACTAGTCAAATGAAGCATCAATGAAGGCTGGTAGCGTACAAAAGCTAATTTGGGAGATTCTGGAAATGTCAGCACTGCAATCTTCAGATGCTTCTCTGCTGCCATTTTTCTCGCTTCAGCAAACAAGGCTTGATGTCCTTTATGCAGTCCGTCAAAATACCCTAGCACTAATACTGTGTGTTCAATTTGCTGAATGTCTTTTTCATTTTTTATTCTAATCGTTTTCATCACTTAACTATTTTATCACAAAATTTTAAAGAAATACTTTTCTAGGTTTATATTCTTTGTCGCGCTTTTCTAAAATGGCTTGTAATTTCCCTTGATAAAAACCAGCCACCTGTCCTGCCTTGGTATCTATATGAATAAAGCGTCCAAATCGCACTTCTTCAACCTGCTCTTCCGTAAGGTTTACCTTAGGTAAATCTCCTATGCCGAATTCAATGGGTTGCAAAAATGAAAAATCTCCTTTGTTCATTTTCTCGTCAATTTCTGCTAAAGTCAAAGCTTCTTCCAAATCCATACCAGCCGCAGCAGTGCGAGTCAGTTTAGACATGTGGGAATCATAACCCAACTTCGCTCCTAAATCAACTGCCAATGTTCGCACATAGGTCCCCTTGCTGCATTTAACTCGAAACGGAAAACGTGCCAAGTCACTTTCATAGACAATAGCTCCTGTCCGCTCAAAGTTGTAAATTATTACCTGACGCTTTGGTCGCTCTACTACCTCCCCAGTTCGAGCATACTCATAGAGTTTTCGTCCATTGACCTTGACAGCCGAGTACATAGGTGGCACTTGGGTCTGTTCTCCAACCATACTGGCAATGACTTGATCCACTAATTTTTCATCTAGCGCTTCTGTCACAGGGCTGAAAGCCACCTGTTCTCCACTGGCATCCTCTGTCGTTGTCGAAAAACCTAAAGTAACTTCTCCCTCATAGATTTTGCCTTCATCCTGCATAAATTCTACCAATCGCGTGGCCTTCCCGACTGCAATGGGCAAGACACCCACCACATCTGGGTCTAAAGTCCCACCATGACCGATTTTTTTCATTCCTAAAATTTTACGCAGTTTAAAAACCGCATCATGCGAGGTCATTCCCGCTTCTTTTTTTAAATTGATAATTCCGTTCATTGATTCCTTATTCTACTAAAAATTCTATTAGTAGTTGATTAAATTCTTTATTTCTTTCAGCCCCACAAGAGCCGTAATGAAGCCGTATTCAAACATCTAGTCAGACTAGAAGCAGTCGTCGGATAGCCTAAATCTTCATAGAGGGGTAGCAAGGCTTCTATGGCTTTCAAGGTTGCTTGTCGTATCTGCATCGTTTCCTCTTAGTCGTTCTTCAACGCCTCAAACTTAGCTTTCATAGTTGGATTTTTGCGGGTCAATTTCTTGACGGAGACGTCATCCAGTTTGTTGTTGGCGAGGCGCAGTTGATTGTCTGATGTCTGAAGTGCCTGTTTGACTGCTTCCATTCGCTTAATGGCTTTGTCAATTTCTTCGATTGCCTTATTGAAATTCTTAGAAGCTGAGTTGTAATTTTTTGCAAACGCTACTTTAAAGGTTTCTAAATCGTCTTCAAAGTGGGTAATGTCAATGTTCTGCTCTCGAACCAGAGCCAGCTCCTGCTTGTATTTAAGAGAATTGAGCGCAGCATTGCGTAAAAGTCCAATGAGCTGGATAAAAAATTGAGGACGAACCACATACATTTTTTCATACTCGTGGCTGACATCAACAATGCCAGTATTGAAATAGTCGTTATCTGCTTCCAGCATACTTACCAAAACAGCATACTCACATTTCTTTTCCCTGCGATCCTTGTCCAATTCTTTGTAAAAATCAGCGTTTTTATGCTTCTTCTCAGTACCGTCCGCTTCATTTTTCATCTCAAACATAATAGAAATGATTTCTACTCCGTTTTCATCTTCCTCACGGAAAATAAAGTCCCCTTTAGACCCTCGCGCAGAAACTTGATTATCCTTTTCAAAGTAAGCATTTGGAAAGGCGAAGCTACGAACTTTGTTAAATTCGCTTTCAGCGTAATGCTCTAAACTCTCTCCAATCGCTTTAGTAGATTGCTGCGCTTTAAAATTCTTGTAAAATTCTACTTGCTCATTGGCAGCCTTTAGCTGAGCTTCGTAATTTTGTTTAACAGATGCAAGGGATAATTCATTTTCTTTCTCTTGCAATAAAAGCTGATTTTGGATTTGGTCGCGTTCTTTTTCAATATTTGTCAACGAAGCTTGCAGCTCATTTTGGTGTTCCAGCTTCATACGATCCAGTTGCGATCGCAAGCCCAGCAACTCCTTGTCTTTATTGATGAGTTTTTCAGACAGAGCCTGCTCCGTATCCTTTTTGATCAGCTCCTTTTGTGATTCAAAATTGGAAATAGTCGCCTTGAGTTCCTGGATTTCAGATTCTTTCTGACTTAACATTTGCTGTTGCTCATTCTGTGCCTTTTGTTTTTCTAAAGCTAATGCCTGCTCAATTCGAGCATGAATTTCCTTGTCGAATTCTGTCGTCCGTACCTGAGCTAGGAGCTCGCTGTACTGGCTTTCGTTGACTGTAAAGACTTCCCCGCAGTTGGGGCATTTGATTTCGTTCATGGATACCTCTTCATTGATTGTTCTCTATAACATCTTATTATACCATTTCTTATGATTATTTTAAATTAACAGCTTAAATATAAAAAGACCGTTGCACATGAACAACAATCTTTTTGTTTGTAAATTAAGCCTGTATCCTCCAGCTGGCAGCACTACGTCTTTCCTGGATAAAGCGGCTATATAAACCTTGTTTGGCAAGCAGTTCTTGGTGTTTCCCTTGCTCGACAATGCGTCCTTGATCAAGGACAACAATTTGATCGGCATGCTCTACTGTTTTTAGCCGATGAGCAATCATAATAATGGTTTTATTCTTTGTTAAAGAATGAATGGCTTGCATAAGCGCTTCTTCATTTTCTGGGTCGACATTAGCAGTTGCTTCGTCCAAAATAATAATTGGAGCGTCCTTGATAATGGCACGAGCAATGGAAATCCGCTGCCGTTCCCCACCGGAGAGACTGGCTCCGCCTTCACCAATCTTGGTCTGATAACCCTCTGGAAAAGACAGAATAAAGTCATGACAAGCAGCTTTTTTCGCAGCAGCTACAACTTCTTCATGACTAGCGTCTGGCTTTCCAAATTTAATGTTATTTTCAATGGTATCCTCAAACAAATAGACCGTTTGAAAAACAAAACTAAAATTACGAATAAGGCTGTCATAGCTGTATTCTTTTACATCATGACCATCTAAGCTGATGCTGCCACTCTCTACATCCCAGAAACGGGCAATGAGATTGCAAAGAGTTGTCTTTCCAGAACCAGAAGGCCCTACCAGAGCTGTCGTTGTCTTTTCTGGAATATCCAACGATACATCATCAATAATTTTCTTACTTTCATAGGAGAAACTGACATGATCCAACTTGATATTGCTGGTTTTTGGCTGTAAATCTTTTCCGCTAATATCCATTGGTTTAATGGACAAAACTTTGTTGATCATATCAACCGATAAATCAACAATGCGAAGAAGAGAAGAAAAACTACCAACTCCGTCCAGACTTTCGTAAATCATAAAAGCACTGATGAGCATCATGATGCAAATCAAAAGGCTCATACTTCCTTGCAGGTAAAAGTAAATGGAGAACAGCCCTATAATCGTTCCAGTCAGCTTGGTAATCATCCCTTGCAGAGCGATATAAGGCAAGGTAACCCAAGTCAGCTTTGTATCTAAATGCCTTTTATTCTCAATAGCACGCGATAGTTTTTTAGCCGATGATTGAACAATATTATAGTTCTTTACTTCCGCAATCCCTTGACTGTATTCTAGCACAACTGCTACCAAATCTGTATCAGCTTGTTGTTTAGCTTCTGACACATTTCCAGCTTGCCAACGCATCAATCCATTTGGCAAGAGAAACAGTATCAAGCCTGCCAACAAAATCAAACCAATTTTCCAATCGTAGATAAATACAAAAACCGTAATAGTTCCTGCTGTTAGGAATCCTTCCAGCGTCATCATGACAACCCGAGTAGCAACATCTGCTAGACTTTCAAGTGTATTGGTTGTAACGCTGGTGATTTGTCCCAGACTATTTTGATTAAAATACCCCATTGGCAGGTAGCGCATGTGTTCAGCAATTTCAATCCGCTTATGAGTACATGTATGATAGCCCGCTTCTGTCTGCAACATTGTAATTTTCAAGCTAATCCAAATGTTAAGAATAACAGACAAGAGCATAATTCCGAGAGAGAGCAATACAGTCTGCATAGAAACATCATTGTTAATGATAGCCATAACAACCAACCCAATAGCTGGAATCCGAAAAGCAATAATGAAAGCTTTTAGAACCCCTAAACAAACAGAAGTGTAGAATTTCTTGCGATCTTCTTCTGTACAAAAATCAAAGAATTTTTTCAATGTACTAAGCATCTGCCAATCCTCCTTCTGTCATTTGATCGCTATCCTTTACTGCAAGATGAGCCTGCCACATAGAAGCATAAAGCGGACAAGTCTTCTGCAAATCTGCATATTTTCCTTTTGCTTCAATACGCCCGTCATTGACCACAACAATCTGATCTGCACTTGCAATCGTTGAAAGACGATGAGCAATGACAAGGAGTGTACGGTCTTCAATCAAACGAGCAATACTAGACTGAATGAGAGCTTCATTTTCGGGGTCAGTATAAGCCGTTGCTTCATCCAAAATGATAACCGGTGCATCTTTCAGCATAGCTCGTGCAATTGCAATTCGCTGCCGTTCTCCACCAGATAAATGACCGCCGCCAGTACCAACGCGCGTTTCAAACCCATTTTCCAACTTCATAATGAAATCATAACAGCCACATTTGCGAGCAATCTCTATCACGTCTTCGTCTGAAGCAGCGGAATTACCCATACGGATATTTTCCATAATCGTTCCATCAAAAAGGTAATTATCCTGTGTGACATAGGCAATCTGACGACTGTAATAATCAAGAGGTAGGTTTCGAATGTCCACGCCACCAAAGGTAATACTACCAGAACTAACATCCCAGAAAGAAGCTAGAAGTTTAGCAATCGTAGATTTCCCTGAGCCAGAAGGACCGACAAGAGCAGTTACTGTATCAGGCTCAATCGTTAAGGAAATACTATGCAATACTTCTTCCTCATCTGAATAACCAAAACTAACATCTGTCATTTGAAGTTCTGTTCCCTTTGGAATGTCCGTTAATTCTGTTGGACGAGGCAAATCAGGTTTTTCCAAAATAACAATCACTTCACCAAAGATTGTCGCAATTTTCCGTAAATCATCCATATAGGAAGCCACTAAAATAAACGGTGTCAAAAGACTAAGAGACAGAATGATTAGTAAAATAAAGTTGCTAGCTGTTAGGCTACCTTGAAGGTAAAAGAGAGTTCCAAAAGGGAGTAAGAAAAGCAAACCGGCCGGTAAGAAAACTGTAACAATACCCATTGCAACTACGCACTTGCGCATCCATTCAATAAAGCAATCAGCTCCTTCTTTGGCAGCCTTGACAAATTTATCGTAAGAAAATTTCTCTTTTCCAAAAACCTTGATGACTTCAATCCCATTGATGTATTCTACTGCTGTATCATTGAGCTTCTTCGTTTTCTCGACTGTATTTTCAAAATCACCTTCGCTCTTGCGTAGCATATTCCCATAAGCTAAGATAACAATCGGGATTGTCAGTAGCGAAAGCAAAGTTAGGCGCCAATCAATCACCAACATGGCAATTAAGATAATAAAGGGACCAAATAGCCCAGATGTAAACTCAGGAATTAAGTGTGCCAAGGTTACTTCTGTGGCATCCACTCGCTCAACAATGATATTTTTGTAAGTTCCAGAAGATTGACTCAAGACCATTCCAAGAGGCAACTTGGCCAATTTTTCTGTCAGACGATAGCGTATTTCTGCCAAAATCTTAAAAGTTGCTGTGTGTGACAAGAGCGTTGAAATACCATGAAAACCCCAATAAGCAATCCATGCCAGCCCTATCCAAATGGACTGATGAACATAAAAATGCCAATCTCGATTGCCTTGTAAGAGCTGATTGATGATATTACCCACAAAAAAATAAGGCAAAAATCCACACAAAACAGATAAAAAGGCAAAAACAAGACTAACAATAAAATAAAATTTGTGAAGAGAGACAAATTCCAGTATCCAAGATACAACCGACTTTTTCTTCATACAAATCCCTTCTTTCTCCTAGAAAACGAATAAAGAACCCTAGTCAAACAATTCATGATATGCTAACAATGCTATGATTTAATTTATACTTATATTATAAATTCTGACAATTCTAATGTCAAACAAAAATAAAAGAGCGAGACAAAAATCAGTAGTTTCGTAGAAACCTGATTTCTATCCCACCTCCGCACAACTCGAAAGGTTTGGGGAGCCTTTCGAGGTTGGAAATAAAGTCAAGTGAAGCTTGGCGTCAAAAGGGCTGTAAAAGTTGAGTTATCAACATATTTGAGTCCACTCGGTAGTGATTGATTGTGCATAGGAAACTCTACATTGACGAAAGTCAATAGAGCTTCTCCAAACTACTGCGTCTTATAATTTTGACTATATAAACAAAGGAGGCTGAGCACTTTTGCCCCAACTTCATTGTAGCTTGAAAAAATAGACACTGCTATCAGTTTTTATATTTTTGTGCCATACGTTCAATCATTTCTGTTATTTGCTCACGAATCTTTGTTGGCTCCAGCACTTCCACATTGTCTCCAAAAGAGAGAATATAGCAGTACAGACTATAGTCATTCGGAATTTCTATCTCTGCGTACAAGTTTCCTTGCTCATCTTCTTTGACTGGACAATCCAGTTCATCATATACTCTGAAAGCAGCTTTTTTATTAAATTTCAGCTTGACTCGTACGACCTCTTCTAATCGCGCTTCTTTTCCCAAGCTCACATTGTCAAAGTTATCTGTAAAATGTTGTGGTAAAAGCTTTAGCTGGCTTATGCGAGAAAGTTTAAAATAACGAAAATCATTTCGTACTAAGCAAAATGCATGAAGATACCATGATTGTCCTTTAAAAAGCAGGCGAACTGGTTTTACTTGACGCTGGGTGAATTCCTCTTTGTTGCTAACATAAGAAAAGGAAATCACTTGCTTACTGATGATTGCATTTTTCAAATTCTGAAATAGCTCTTCATATTTCTTGCTATTGGACCAGCTGGTAAAATCTACTTCTATCCAGTTTGGTTGGTTCAATTGAAATAAAGCCGATAGTTTGGTCAAAAGCTCGTTTTCATGCAGAAGACCCGTAACCTCTAATCCTTGTAAGGCAACCAACAGTTGCTCTTTTTCTGATTGATTAAGCAAAGAACTATTTAGTACAAAATCCTCCGTCAGTCGAATGCCTCCGTCTCTGCCTTGCATGGTGTAGATTGGAATGCCCGCACTGCTAAGTCGGTCAACATCTCGATAAATCGTTCTAACAGATACTTCAAATTGTTCTGCCAGCTCCTTCGCTGTAACGTTATCTCTTTCTAAAAGAACATACACTATTCTAAATAATCTACTCTCTATCATAGACCGTGCCTTTCCATGAATACCTTATCTCAATTTCTCTAAAATCTTTTGAAAAGTCTCTTGATTGCTCTGCCAGTACAATATATCAGGCACATTTTTAACTTCTGTCCACATAAAATCAATGTGCTCATCAGAAATATGAATATCTTTTTGCTTTGTTTCCACAAGAAAAAGTGTTTTAAAAATGGTCAAGTCTTCATCAATAACAACTGTGTGATGACCGATTTGCAACAGTTTTGTTAGCTCGATTTCCAGTCCAGTTTCTTCAAAAATCTCACGAATACAAGCTATTTCAGGACTTTCATCACTTTCAATACCACCAGTAATCGGTTGCCAGAAAGAACGTTGTTCAGTTTTAACTTTTAAGAGCAAAATTTCCTTAGCAATCGGGTTATAAATCCAGGCTTCAATGGAATATTTCATCGCAGTAGTCCCTTAGATTTCACTTTTTCTCAATTGGCGCAACACTTGCCAACAGTTTCTTTAATCCAACCTCTGGGAAATTGATTTTCAATTCTTGGCTACTACCGCTGCCTGACACTTCCAATACCGTTCCGTCTCCCCATTTTTTATGGTGAGCAATATCACCGATAGCCCAATCAATAGTCGGCTGATTAGCAGCTACATTTTTACCAAATGGCAACTGGCTTGAGGAAATGCTGCTCGGTGCAGCTTGCCGCTTGCGTTCCTGCAATGCTTGAGCGAGACTCATTCCTTGACCAAACTGAACAGCTTTGCCATTCACATAGGAAGCTTTAAAGGATGTATTAGCAGGTCGAGCCAAGCCTTGATAATCTAGTAAGCTTGAGCTAATTTCATTGAGAAAACGAGTTGGACGATTGTAATTGGTTTTTCCGTATAGTAGGCGCGAGTTTGCATTGGTTAGGAACAAGACTTTTTCAGCACGAGTAATTCCGACATAAGCCAATCGACGCTCTTCCTCTAGCTCGTCTTCATCTTCAGCCGCGCGACTAAGTGGGAAGACATTTTCTTCCATACCGATAATGAAAACCACTGGAAACTCTAATCCCTTGGCAGCATGTAGCGTCATAAGTGTCACTTCTGAGCTTTCCTGATCGCCATCATCTGTATCCGCAATCAAAGCCAAATCATTGAGAAAACGGCTAAGTCTGTCTAAACCAGTCTCTTCAGTATCATTTTCTGGATTTTCGTCAAAATTCTTAGTAACAGAAAGAAATTCTTCGATATTTTCAATCCGAGCCTGACTTTCCAGCGTAGCTTGAGCTGCTAATTGCTCGGTGTAACCAGTCTTTTCAAGCACCAGCTCTACCACTTCTGTCACGGTCAACTCGTCCAATTGCTCGCGCAGATTCAAAATGAGATTGGCAAAGTCAAAAACAGCCTGAGCAGCTTTCCCCTTAACAGGTGAGAGCATAATCTGCGAAGAAACATCCAAAAGAGACATCTCTTGACCAGCTGCAAAATTACGAATTTTCTCCACTGTACCCGGTCCGACACCCCGTTTAGGCTCATTCACAACACGCTCAAAACTGATGTTGTCGCTAGTATTAGCGATGAGATTGAGATAGCTGATGACATCTCGAATTTCCTTACGACTATAAAACTTAGTCCCCCCCACCATGGTGTAAGGAATATTAGCTTTTAGAAGAGCTTCCTCAATATTCCGAGATTGGGCGTTAGTTCGATAAAGAACAGCAAAATCCCGATAGACATAGTCAGATGTGCTAGATAGCTCATCAATGGTTTTAGCTACAAAGAGAGCTTCGTCTTGCTCATCATTAGCCCGATAATAAACAATATCTTCACCATCAGCATTTTGTGTCCAGAGATTCTTTGGACGGCGGTTGCGGTTGTTTTTGATAACATCATTAGCAGCTTGCAGAATGGTCTTAGTTGAGCGATAATTTTCCTCCAGAAGAACAACTTTAGCTTCAGGATAATCTTTTTCAAAGTCCAAGATATTCTGCATATCAGCACCTCGCCAGCCATAAATAGACTGGTCGGCATCTCCAACCACACAAATATTTTTAAAGCGTGAAGCTAACAGTTTAACTAGTTGGTACTGAGCGTGGTTCGTATCTTGATACTCGTCCACATGGATGTATTGATAACGCTGCTGGTAATAAGTCAACACATCTGGATTTTTATCAAAAAGGCGCAAGGTCAGCATGATTAAATCATCAAAGTCCATCGCTTCTGACTGGCGCAGTTCCTTTTGATACATTTCATAGCACTTCGCCACAATCTCTGTGTACATGTCTCCTGCTAAAGCTGCATAGGCCACTTCATCAATCAAATCATTTTTCGCATTGGAAATCGTCCCTAAAATAGCTCGTTCATTCCACTTTTTAGGATCTAAATTGAGCGTTTTAAGTATTCGTTTCATCAACGTTCGCTGCTCGCCAGGATCGACAATCGTAAAATTGCGGTTATAGCCGATATGGTCAGCTTCCCGACGCAAAATCCGCACGCACATTGAGTGAAAAGTCGCAATCAAGCAATCCTCTGTCGCTGGATTGAGAGTGTAAGCACGCTCCTTCATCTCACGAGCTGCTTTATTGGTAAAGGTAATCGCTAAGATATTCCAAGGATTGACTAACTTTTCATCAATCAAATAAGCAATACGGTGAGTTAAAACACGGGTTTTCCCAGACCCAGCTCCTGCCATAATCAGCAAAGGACCTTCCGTTGTTTGAACCGCCTCCGCCTGACGGTCATTCATACTAGTTAATAAAGGATTCATCTTTTTTCCTCTTTCAAAGTCAATGACTCTATTATAACAAAAATCACTCATAAGCTAAACTAGAAAAGAAAATCTTTGTTTTATTTTCTTACTATATAAACGTTTGAAAAATCAATAAAAAAGCGTTATAATAAACATTCTGAAAGGAAAACGCATGAATAATCCAGCAAAGAATCTTAAACTCGCAGAGCGCGGTGCTATCTTAGCCATTCTAGCCTATATCGTTTTATCCATTGCTAAAATCATTGCCGGATCTGTCTTACAGTCCTCTAGTTTGACAGCCGACGGTTTTAACAATGTTTCGGATATTGTTGCTAATATTGCCGTCTTGATTGGACTTCGCATGGCACGTAAGCCTGCCGATACAGATCACAAATTTGGTCACTGGAAAATTGAGGACTTAGCCAGCCTTATCACTTCTCTTATCATGTTTTTTGTCGGATTTGATGTTTTAATTGATACCGTTCAAAAAATCATCTCTAACCAAGAAACGACTATCGATCCCTTAGGCGCCATCGTCGGGATTATTTCCGCTTTGGTCATGACAGGAGTGTATTTTTACAATAAAGCCTTAGCAAAAAAAGCTCAGTCTAAAGCACTCGACGCAGCTGCCAAAGACAATTTATCTGATGCTATTACTTCGCTTGGTACAACCATTGCAATCATCGCAAGCGCCTTCAATTTCCCGATTGTAGATAAACTGGTCGCTATCGTCATTACCTTTTTCATCCTTAAAACGGCTTATGAAATTTTCATGGAATCTTCTTTTAGTCTATCAGACGGCTTTGATGAAAATCTTTTAAAAGAATACAAAGAAGCCATTTTAGAAATTCCTAAAATTTCCCGTGTTAAATCTCAAAGAGGGCGAACCTACGGTAGCAACATCTATCTTGACCTCATTTTAGAAATGAATCCTGACTTGTCTGTCTATGAAAGCCACGAAATTGCCGATCAAGTTGAAAATATGCTCAAAGAACGCTTTGGTGTCTTTGATATTGACATTCACATTGAGCCGGCTCCTATCCCTGAAGATGAAATATTGGACAATGTTTATCGAAAGCTATTTATGAGAGAACAATTGGTTGAACAGGGCAATCAACTAGAGGACTTACTAGCGCCTGAATTTGTTTACATTTCTCAGGATGGCTGCCAAATGAACAAAGAGGAATTTCAAATCGAAAAAGGAAAGCAATCTCCTATCAAAAATTTCCAATTAACTTCTATCAGCCAAAAAACCAAACTAATTTGCTACGAAGAAGACGGGATTATTCATACCAGCCTTTGGCGTCGTCACGAAACATGGCAGAATATTTTCCATCAGGAAACACGAAAAAACGAGAGCGAACAATAGTCGTAATGCCATAGAAATCGACTTTCTTATCTCGCTCCCACAAGGCTAATAAGGAATTTTGCTATAAAAATAAGGCTGAGATAACAGTATTCTCAGCCTATATTTTTTAGGAATTTATCAGTAAAGCAATCTAATTTGTCCCCCGTTTCTCACAATCAATAAATCATCAAACCCCAAGCCCTCACTAAGATGATACTCCTAGCGAAAACTTTGGGTTTTGTCTTTACTTCTTCTGTGGGTGATTGGGGCAACAATCAGATGTTCTCTCATTTTTTGACTTCATCTGCCGCAATATCCTCACCAAACCACTTGTCTGCTATTTTTTGAAATTGACCTGTTTGATATAATTTTTTAAATGCTTGGTTTATATTTTCAACGAGCTGCTTATCCGTTTTTCTAGCACCTACTGCAAAGGATTCGCTATCAAATCCGGCTGGGAAAACATAATAATCCTGCAAAATCCCCTCTTCTTTTAAATAATAATTGGCATAAACTCGGTCAATCAACAATCCATCAATCCGGCTATTTTGCAAATCAATCAACGCCTCTGTAAAACTTTGATATTGAGCAGCTTTGTGATTTTTAACTAGATTCTTCAAAAGCTCCGGATGAGCTTCAAACTCATCGTAACCCGAAGAACCCGTCTGAGCACCAAGAATTTTATCCTTCATGTCAGCTGTTTTTGCAATGTTCGATGATTTTTTAGTAACCAGTACTTGTTCATTTTTCATATAAGGAATGGTGAACTGTACTTTCTTTCGTCGCTCATCAGTTGCCGAATACCCATTCCAGATAAGATCAATCGTTCCATTTGTGAGCTCAGTTTCTTTCATGTCCCAATCAATCGGCTGCCAATTCACTTTTATCCCATATTCTTTAAAGACAGCATTTGCCAAATCAATATCAAAACCAGCATATTGACCATTTTTTTGCTCAAATCCCATAGGAACAAATGTATTGTCAAAACCAATAGTAATGCTCTTTTTTTGTTGGTATTTTGACCAATTATCTACTTTAGGGTTGCTAACATTGCTACAAGCTGTAAGGAGCAAAAAAAGAATCAAACCACAGATCGCAAGAACATAACGTTTTATCTTCATATTCTCCTCCTATTTAGGCTGAACTTTAAGAATCGTATCTGCGATATTTTCCGCAAACTGCAAATCATGGGTCACTACAATTTGCGTCATTCCTAGCTCACGATTCTGAAGAATCAACTTTTCAACTTCAAGACGCAATTCCGGATCCAATGCGGAAGTTGGCTCATCATAACCGATAATTTCTGGGTCAATCATCATCGCACGAGCTAATGCTACACGTTGTTTTTGACCACCTGATAAAGAATAAGGATAAGCATTTACATGTTCTGCTAACCCCAATCGGGTCAATAAGCTAATTGCTTTCTTTTCCGCATCCTCTTTTGCAACATTTTTTGTTTTAATGGGTGATAAAGTTAAATTCTCAAGAACCGTTAAATGTGGAAATAGCTGAAAATCTTGAAACACAAATCCCAATAAATTACGTTTTTCAAGTTCATCCAAGGGCAACTCTTCTCCATTATAAATAATGTCACCCAAATCAATTGTTTCCAAGCCAGCTAACATCCGCAATAATGTCGTTTTCCCGCCGCCAGACGGTCCTACAATGGCAAGGATTTGCTTTTCTGGCACCTTTAAATTCAAGTCGGAAATAATTTGCTTTTCGCCAAAACGTTTGCTAATATTCTTTAATTCTAACATAAGCGCCTCCTACTTATAGTAACTATATCTCTTTTCAACTTGCTTCGATACAATCGTCACAAGACCAATCAAGACAAGGTAAATAGCCCCTGCTATAAACATCGGTGCTAAACTTGCATCACGATTGGCTGCAGTCCGACTAGCCAAGATTAAGTCGGAAACACCAAGCGCATAAACAAGGGATGTATCTTTTACCAACGTCATCACTTCATTAAAGACACTCGGAAGCACCACTTTGACAACTTGCGGTAAAATAATAAACCGTATCGTTTGAAATGGTGTAAACTTCAAAACCTTAGCTGCCTCATATTGCCCTGCTGGAATAGATAAAATCCCACCACGGAAAATTTCGGCGAAATAAGCAGCATAATTTAGCGTGAATGCTATGATAGCCGCCGGAAGCCGATCCAAACGCACACCAATGCTTGGCAAAACATAATAAATAAAAATCAGTTGTAGCAAGAGAGGTGTACCGCGCATAATCCAAATATAAATATTTATAAGCCAATGAAGCAGCTTAAAGTGGATCTGCATTAAAAAGGAAATCACAATTCCAAGTGGTATGGATAAAACTAAGACTAAAACAAATACTTGCAAAGTCACCAATGCGCCACTCAATAAGCTTGGCAAAACTTCAAAAATATAGTTCATGCGTACACCTCCCAAATAAATATTTATCATTATATCAAAAATTTTTATATTTTCAACATCTTTTTGCAAATATATCCATAAATTTTTACTAAATATCGCAAAAACTTCATTTTTCAAAGAATAAAAAAAACAAAATAGTTGAACTACTTTGTTTTAATAAATCCAAATTGATTAAACGGGAGTACTCTAAATGAGATAACTCCTTTAATTTGTTTCTCTGTAATCAAGCCGAACTTCCGACTATCTTCCATATCTTGTCGATTATCATTCAGAATCAGATACGACTGCGCTGGAATTTTATTTGCATTCGATTTAGTTAATGTCTGAATGGTGAAATCATGAGTGAAATAACCTGTACTAGTAGCTTTTGCTAAGTATTCTTCCTTAGCCTTCGTTAAATAATCTTCTGACTTGATTTTATTATTTAAGTAAAGAACATCATCCATATAAACAACGGAGTCATTTCCTAGACCAATGACACGTCCGACATGCTCTTTTCCCTTCACCTCGTACAAGACAAAATCATCTCTTTTGATTTCTTCATTTTTATTGGCAACAACAACATCTTTATCTTGTAAAAAATGATTCGCATCTTTTACAGTAATCCTGTATGGTGTAAAAATAAAAATTCGCAAACAAGCAATGATTACCACAACAATAGATAAAAAAATAACATTCCTAATTAAATCTCTTTTAACCATAGTCTCTCCTCTTCTTCTACTCATTATATCATGTTTTCAGAAAATAAACAAAGGTAGGAAAGTCAACTGTTATCTCTGCTCCCATTTGCAACTAAAAAGCCTATCAATCAGATAATCGTTGGATTGATAGACTAGTTTTTTCTGAATGAGATAGATTACCGTACTGTACGGATACGCATTGTGTTTGTTCCACCAGTTCCGACTGGCACACCAGCTACAATCACAATATTGTCGCCAGATTCTACAAGACCACTTTCAAGAGCAACTTTTTCAGCAACTTCAAACATATCATCAGTAGATGCAGGTTTTTCAGTTACTACTGGAATAACACCCCAGTTCAACATCAATGAACGTTGTGTCAATTCATCGAATGTAATTGCCAAGATATCAGCATCTGGACGATATTTAGAAATCAAACGAGCTGTATTTCCTGATTCAGTCATTGTTACAACCAATTTGATATCCATTGAGTTTGTAGCATCTTTAACAGCTGAAGCCACAACTTCTGTCTTAGAACTACGTGCGTAGTCAACTGATGACAAGCGTCCATACTCGTTCAATAGAGTTTGAGCGTTTTTATCAATTGTAGCCATTGTTGTTACAGATTCAAGTGGGTATTTACCATTTGCAGATTCACCTGAAAGCATTGTCGCATCTGTTCCATCAATAACAGCGTTAAATACGTCTGATACTTCTGAACGAGTCGCACGTGGTTTTTCAGTCATTGTTTCAAGCATGTTTGTTGCTGTGATCGCAATTTTACCAGCTGCATTGACTTTTGTGATAATCATTTTTTGGTAAACTGGAACCATTTCAAATGGTACTTCAATACCCATATCACCACGAGCAATCATGATACCGTCCGCTACTTCAAGGATTTCATCCAAGTTTTCGATACCTTGTTGGTTTTCGATTTTAGCGAACAATTTCACATGTCCATTACCAGTTTCTTCACAGATTGCGCGAACTTCGTTGACGTCTTTTGCAGTACGTACGAATGAAATAGCGATAAAGTTGATTCCTTGTTCAAGACCAAAACGAATATCGTCATTGTCACGTTCAGCAAGTGCTGGGAAAGGAATTTTTGTATTTGGAATATTAACACCTTTTTGTTTAGCGATAATACCGTCGTTTTCAACTTCTACTTCAAATTCACGTGTAGCAGGATCTTTTGCAATAACGCGAAGACCAAGTTTACCGTCATCAACAAGAACTTGTTTTCCAACTTCAACATCGTCATAGATATCAAGTGCACCAGCAACATTCAATGCGATAACTTCACGAGTTGATTTGATACCTTGTTTAGTTGCAACACGGATTTTTTCACCTGTTTTGTAAGAATATTCTTTAGCATCGCCTTCAAATAATTCTGTACGGATTTCAGGACCTTTAGTGTCAAGAAGGTAACCAACTTTTTGACCAGCAATTTCTTCAGCACGATGAACAGTAGCCATACGGTCACCTTGCTCTGCGTGGTCACCATGTGAGAAGTTGAAACGGAAAGTGTTAGCTCCAGCTTCAATCAATTTAGCGATATTTTGCGCTGATGCTTCAACGTCAAGTTTTTCGCCCCAATATCCGTCTTCACCGAATCTTTTACCACCACGGATTTCTACCGCAGGACCTAAAGTTGCAACGATTTTTACACGTTTATTCATGATATATGAAAACTCCTTTTTATTTAATGGTCTTTATGACCAGGATAACAAATTAAAATTACATTGAAATGCTACGGTTTAATTTAGCGAGATCAAGATCAGCTTTGTGTGGATTATTAACAATAATCTTGCCGTCTTCAGTTAAACTAAACAAAGCACCTTCTTCTGCTGTACCGAGGATTGGATTTTCAACCATTTGTTCGTTGCGAATACCAACTGCAACACCACCAATGCCCTTTTTAAGAAGGCTAACAGCATGAGCACCCATACGTGAAGCAAGAACACGGTCACGTGCAGTTGGTGAACCACCACGTTGAATATGTCCAAGTTCGGTCACACGGAGGTCACTCACATCACCAGCTTCTTTCAATTTCTTGCCAAACTCATTCGCCGACATGACACCTTCTGCCAGAACGATAATGTTATGTTTCTTACCTTCTTCATAGCCACGTTTAATGCTAGCGACGATATCTTCAATCTTGAAGCCTTCTTCGGGAACGATGATTTCATCGGCTCCTGTAGCAATACCAGCCCAGAGAGCGATGTCTCCAGCATTGCGTCCCATGACTTCAACAACAAAAGTACGACGGTGACTAGATGATGTGTCACGAATCTTATCAATGGCGTCCATTGCAGTTGTTACAGCAGTATCAAAGCCGATTGTAAAGTCTGTACCAACAATATCATTGTCAATCGTACCAGGAAGTCCGACAGCTGGAAAACCATGTTCTGTCAAACGCATAGCACCATGGTAAGAACCATCACCACCGATAACTACGACTCCTTCAATACCATGTTTTTTAAGTTGCTCAATCCCTTTTAATTGTCCTTCTAATTGGGCAAATTCTGGATAACGAGCTGAGTGAAGGAAAGTACCACCACGTGAAATAATATCTCCAACTGATGCAGCATCAAGTGGATAGATCTCACCAGCAACCATACCGGCATAACCGTCATAGATACCGTAAACTTCCATTCCTTCTGAAATTGCTTTACGAACAACTGCACGGATAGCAGCATTCATACCAGGGGCATCACCACCACTAGTCAAAACAGCAATACGTTTCATTCGTTTGTGCTCCTTTTTCTTTTTACATTCACCCTTGATTATACCACAATCAAAACCAAAATTCTTCTTTTTTCCTAATTTTTTATTGATAAATCGTTTTCATGGTTATTTTTTTCAATTCTTCTTGTAATTTCTCTGATTTTTGAACACGATATTGAGTAATTGCTACTGTTTTTCTTTCATTTTCATATCGAAGAACAACCGGAATATCTCCTCGAAATTGTCGTAAAATAGCGGATATTGCTGCATCGCTTTCATGATCTTCTACTTGTATCCAAAAACGTTCTGTAACAGCTTCCTGCAAATCATTTAAAATCAGCTGCAAACGCTCCTCGCGTTTTTGAACCCGACCAGTCAGATAATAAAAGCCTTTTTCATGCAAACCTTTGCTGAACTGTTTAAAAACATCTGGAAAGACTGTTACCTCCATTTTTCTTTTAGCATCACTCACTTGTAAGAAGGCCATATTTTCACCCGTTTTGGTACGGATAACACGAATGGACAAAATCTCTACTAAAATCGTTGCATGATTGTTTTCAACCAAGTCTTGAATAGGGGTAAAGGCTTGAGTAGCAGATTTTGCAAGTTTTACCAAGGGATGCTCGCTCAAACCGACACCGATAATTTCTTTTTCTAACTCAAATTTTTCTGCTTCTGTATAATCCTCTGCTTCTGTCCAGCTATAATTTGTATCTGCAAAAAGGCCACCCAGCTCGTTCGCAAAGACAAATAAATTCGGAAGATTTTGTAGGATTTTTTGGCGATTCTTTTCAAATACATCAAACAAACCGACTTGTACCAAAGGGGTTATCAACTGAATCTTATGATATTGCGTTGGCAACTTCAAAATAAAATCTTCAACATTTGTAAATGGGCGGTTTTCAATAATCCAATAAGCAACATCACGTGGTAAGCCTTTGATATTTTTTAACCCTAAATAAATCTGCTTGTCTTGAAACTTATCTCTATAAGGAATGTTATTGATATTTAAAGAAGCAACTTGGAAGTCGAATTCTAGCGCATCTGTGATGTAATCACTACTTGAATAATTCAGCATAATATCAAAGAAAATATCAGGATAATGTGCCTTAAAATAAGCCAACTGAAAAGCAAGTGCAGAATAGGCATAAGCGTGACTACGGTTGAAGCCATAACCTGCAAACTTTTCCATAACTGCAAATACTTCTTTTGCTTTAGTTTCAGAATGCCCAAGTTCGAGAGCTCCTGTGACAAACTCTGCTTCCATTTTATGCATTTCAACAACATTTTTCTTACCCATAGCACGACGTAAAATGTCAGCTTTTCCGAGTGAAAAGCCCCCAAACCGTTGCGCTACTTGCATTACTTGCTCTTGATAGAGCATAATGCCGTAAGTTGGCGCCAAGATGTCTTCCAAACTTGAGTCCAGCATTTCTATTTTTTCTTGTCCATGCTTTCTTCTGACAAAATTATCTATATAGTCACTAGCTCCTGGACGATTGAGTGAGGTTGTTGCAACCACTTCTTCAAATCGAGCTGGCTGCACTCGTTTCAAAAGGTTAATGGCACCTGCTTGCTCAAATTGAAAAATCCCTTTAGTTCTGCCAGCAGCAAAAAGCTGTAAGGTTGCTGTATCTTCTAAGTTAATCTTTGCAATATCAATAGCGACACCGTATTTCTCCAAGGCTGCTTCTTTCATTCGTTGGACAAAGGTTAGATTGCGCAAGCCAAGGAAATCCATCTTGAGCAGACCGTTACTCTCAACACCATGCGCATCGTATTGCGTGATGTACATATCCTCCCCATATTTAAGCGGAATGTGATCTGTCAGGTCATTGTCACTCATCACGACACCTGCTGCATGGATAGAAGTCTGACGAGGATTTCCTTCGATTTTTTTCGCAATTTCAAAAGCTTTTTGATATTCCAGCTTACTGTTGATAATCTGGCGGAAAGACATATTTTTTTCATAAGCAGATGTCAGATTATCACGGAAACTAATTTTACGGGTAATATTGGTCAATTC
This sequence comes from Streptococcus sp. IsoGale021, assembly GCF_031142795.1. NCBI lineage: Bacteria > Bacillati > Bacillota > Bacilli > Lactobacillales > Streptococcaceae > Streptococcus > Streptococcus sp. IsoGale021. The sequence goes on along the minus strand of NZ_JAKZJH010000005.1, from coordinate 39,165 downwards.
ATACTCTGGAACACCGTAGCGTTTAAAAACATCACGAATCGCTTGCTTAGCTCCAAAGGTCGAATAGGTCACGATTTGAGCTGCATGCATGGTTCCATAGCGATCGCGGACATAGCGGATAAATTCTGGACGATAGACATCAGGAATATCAATATCAATATCGGGCATAGTATAACGTTCCACATTTAAAAAACGCTCAAAAAGGAGGTCCTTTTCGACAGGATCAATCCCTGTAATCTCTAGCGCATAGGCAACTAGGCTTCCAACGGCAGAACCACGTCCCATGCCCATATAATATCCCTGACTGCGACCAAAGCGCAATAAATCCCAGACAATCAAAAAGTAGTCGTCAAAACCCATTTGGTGGATGATAGCCAATTCTTGATTCAAGCGTTCTTGATACGCTTCTGTCCATAATTTTTTTGCTTTCAATCCAGCCTTAGCTCGTTCTCGTAGCTCTTCTACTGCCGGTCGTTCTGGATTAAAACGCGGTAATTTTAACTCTGTATTGATTTCATAATGAATGCCTGCAACTAGCTGCTTTAAATTATCCAGACTTTCTGGATAATTTTCTTGAAAGGATTGTGTGAATTGCTCAGGTGATAAGAGGTAGTCGTGATTTGGCAAATTTCCAACTTCCCGCAAGCTACTATTTTCACGAATGGCACATAGCATTTGCAAGGTTTCTAAATCCCCTGTATCAAAATAGCGAACTGTCTGCAAAGGCAAGGTTGGATGAGGAAACGCCTGCTTAGGAGTGTCAGAAAATACGCCAATATAAAACTCTCGTCCCAAGTCTAAGGCTTCAATGCCCTCAAACACAGGCACAATAACCGCTATTCCTTCCAATAAATGCTGAAATTCTTCCCACTTGCTTTTTCCTATCATTTTTAAAGTAGAAAGTTTCATTAAATTGCGATACCCTTGACTATCAAGAGCTAGAAAGCGAAGATTAAGAGGAAGTCCAGCGTAATCCAAGGTCATTTCCACGCCTAAAAGCGGCTGAATTCCTTGCTCGATCGCCGTTTCCATGAAATGATAAACTCCATAGAGATTGTCAATGTCCATTATCCCTAGAGTTTGATAGCCTAAATTTTTAGCTGTTTCTACATATTTTTTTATAGAAATCAAACTATCCATAAATGTATAAACAGTTTTGGTATCTAATTGAGCAACCACGGCATCCTCCTTTGATTCTTCTTTTTTCTATTATACTAAATTTCTGGCCTGCTTGCTAAAGAAAAAATAATAGAAGTTTTTTCTAAAGGCTTGCTATTTTTCAAAAAATACTGTATTATTTAATTAGTACAAAGATACAGAAGAAAGGAGAAATCATGAGTTGGACTTTTGATAATAATCTGCCCATTTATTTACAAATTATGGACAGGATAAAATTACAAATCATCTCCAATCAACTGCAAGCTGGCGAAAAGCTACCTGCCGTCAGAGAATTGGCTGCTGAAGCGGGGGTCAATCCCAATACAATCCAGCGTGCTTTATCTGACTTGGAAAAAGAAGGATTTGTCTATTCTCAACGAACATCAGGACGTTTCGTCACAGATAATCGCGACTTGATTTTACAAGCAAGACAAAAACTTTCTGAGGAGGAAGTGAAAAATTTTGTAAACAATATGACTCGCTTTGGCTATCACAAAGAAGAACTACCAACTATCATTGCAGATTATATAAAAGGAGTTTAGGAAATGGTATTACTTGCATTTGAAAATGTCTCAAAATCATACGGCAGCACACCCGCTTTAGAACACATCAATTTTGAAATTGAAGCCGGAAAAATTATCGGCTTACTTGGTCCAAATGGCTCTGGAAAAACAACCATGATAAAACTAATCAATGGACTGCTTCAACCCAATGACGGAAAAATCCTCATCAATGGACTTCAACCGTCTTCAGAAACCAAGAAAATCGTATCTTATTTACCAGATACGACTTACCTAAATGAAAATATGAAAGTCAAAGATGCTTTGCAGTATTTTCAATCTTTCTATGCAGACTTTGAAATAGAGCGTGCACAGGCACTCTTGCAAGATCTTCATATTGACGAAAATCTGGCATTCAAAAAATTGTCTAAAGGAAACAAGGAAAAAGTTCAGCTGATTTTAGTCATGAGCCGCCAAGCCAAACTGTATGTTCTGGATGAACCTATTGGAGGGGTTGACCCAGCAGCGCGAGACTACATTCTAAAGACGATTATCAACAATTACTCACCTAGCGCTTCTGTTCTCATTTCAACACATTTGATTTCAGATATTGAACCAATCCTAGATGAAATCATCTTTATTGATAATGGCAAGATTGTTCGACAAGGGAATGTAGATGATATTCGCTATGAGTCTGGTGAATCTATTGACCAGCTCTTCCGCCAAGAATTTAAGGCTTAGAACAAAGGGGATTGACTATGTTTTGGAATTTATTAAAATACGAATTTAAAAATGTGAACAAGTGGTATTTAGGTTTATACGGAATCGTACTGTTTTTATCCGCTAGCATCGGACTTTGGCTTAGACAGTTGGCAAATGGAAGGAACTTTTTCGACCGTTTGCAGTCTTCTACTAATGAAGCAGGGAGTATGACAAGTACTTTCTTCGGTTTTACAATGCTGATTTTCTCAGGCCTCCTTGTGGCACTTGCAATTTCAACACTCTTTTTGATTATTCGTCGTTTTAAAAATAGTGTTTATGAAAGAGAAGGATATCTAACGCTCACCTTACCAGTTAATGAACACCAAATTATTCTCTCAAAATTGCTCGGTGCTGTTATATGGACGATTCTTAGCACACTTGCATTATTTCTTAGCTTTGGAATCATTGTTCTTATCGTAGGAATAGCTTCTCATACACAGTTTGAAATGGGAACATTTGTGCAATTACTCGGCAAGCATTTTTGGGAATTTGCTAGTGAACTATTGAAATCATTTGGATACTATCTTGTAGTTCTCATTCCAAATATCCTATTGATTTATCTTTCTATCTCTATCGGTCAACTTTTCCAAGACCACCGCGCCGCTATAGCCTTTCTAGCCTATTTTGGAATTCAATTTGCTCTGATTATCGCTGCTAATCTATATGTTTCAGCCTTCCCATCACTTTCAACTTCTTTAGGTAGTTTGAGCGGAGTCATAGCCTATCTTCTTTTAGGGCTTATCTACTATGCCGGAACGTATTATATCCTCAAAAATAAAGTGAATTTGCAGTAGGTAACACAAGCTAATAGCAATACTTATATAAACAATAAAGTCATGAGATCCATCTTACTCATGACTTTTTTATTATGCGACTTTCAGTCCGTCTCGCAGCCTTTGGTGCGAGACAAATAAATAGTTCATCTAAAATTTAGTTTGAAAATTCATCTTTTTCTATCAGATAATCATAAATTTCCTGCACCGTTCCTAGAGCCATAAGCTCCTGCTCTTTGACTGTTTTCTTCAGTTCTTGATAAATATGGCTGTTTTCAATAGCCTTTTTTTCTGCTTTTTTGTTTACCTGCATCACTCCATCTTGAATTGTCACAAAGTTCAGCTCTTCAAATATCTGAATCATTTTGATGAGTAGGATGGAGTCAATCTTGAGATAAGCTGCTAATTCTTTGAGCTTATAACGAATGTCAAACTCTGGAAACTGATAAATTGTTTTATAGAGTTTTGCAAACTGGTCTCTCGTTCCGAAACCTGTCAGATAATAAGGCTGAGCAATCTCATTTTTAAAGTAAATTGCTTCAAAATGTCCTTGCTGAATGATTGCTTTGAGCTGATTTAGGCGTTCAGGCAAGTCATACACGACAATTGCTCTGCTCTTTTCCAAATTAGGCATTTCTTCTGAAAAACGCAGGACGGGCACATTTTCAGGCAAAGGAGCATTTTTACCTCGAATATTAAAGAGCTGAATTCCGTTGACTCGAGCGTCTACCAACATAAGTTGCAGACTAGTCTGACCATTCCATTTATTGACCGACAGAGTAACCGCCAGCTCTAAATTTTTAGTTTGGGAAAATTCTGTCGCAAGATCACCCAGACCAAAAGCCACTACCTCAAAAACTGCGTCAGCCTGAGAAACTTTCAGCTTAAGGTGAGTATTTCCCGCCCCCATAGTGCGGGCATTTTCAACCTTAAAATCTTTCAAATAAAAAACAGGCTTTTTATTGTCCATGCCAAAAGGAGCTAACTTTTCAAAGTTTTTGAGGGTCTCTAGTGTCAAATCTGGCAAAGATAATTCCTCATCCAAAAAGAGCTCATTCTTAGTGGACAAATCCACTTGATTATCTTCAATATATGCTACCAAAACCTGACTGAGTGCTTCTAACTTGCTGGCCTCTAGAGTCATACCAGCTGCCCCTGCATGCCCACCAAAAGCCACAAATAAATCTCGATGAGGGTCTAAGGCTTCAAAAATATCAACTGCTTCAATGCTGCGAGCGCTGCCTTTTGCCAAATCATTTTCAATATTCAAGACAATGACTGGCTGGTGTAATTCTTCCAAAAGCCGCCCTGCCACAATTCCCAAAACACCTGGATTCCAACCTTCACCGGCTAGAACCTGAACAGGTTTATTGAGATCAACCATGGTCTTGGCTTCATCATAAATCTTCTGAACAATCTCCTTGCGCTCTTCATTTTTCTGGTTAATCATCAGGGCAATATCACGCGCTTCTTCTTCATCAAAACCCGTCAGAAGTTCAATAGCAGGATTTGGATCATCAAGTCGACCTAGAGCATTGAGCCTAGGGGCTATCTGGAAACCAACTGTTTCTTCGTTCAGCTCGTCAGACTGTATGCCTGCTATTTTGAAAAGTTCCTGCAAACCGATGCGCTGGGTATTTTTCAAAATAGATAAGCCATATTTAACTAAAATGCGATTTTCATCCGTTAGGCTGACCATATCTGCGATAGTTCCAATAGCGACTAGATCTAGCAACTCTACTTGTACTTCCTCTAAAAGAGCAGTCGCTAACTTAAAAGCTACACCGCAACCAGCTAAATGCTGAAAAGGATAATCAGCTTCCGGATGTTCTGGGTGAATAATTGCATAAGCATCAGGAAGTACCTCTGGCATAGAATGGTGATCCGTCACAATGACATCCACTCCCATAGACTGAGCTAGTTCGATTGCTTCATGTCCTGCAACTCCATTATCCACTGTAACGATGAGTGAAATTCCCTGATTTTCAATAAAATACTTGTAAACACTCGCGTTAGGACCATAACCGTCTGTAAATCGATTGGGCAAATAGACCTGACACTCTGCTCCAAGTTGTTCTAGTGCTTCTTTAACAATAGAAGCCGAAGTCATGCCATCCGCATCATAATCTCCATAAATCAAGATCTGCTCATAATTTTCAATTGCTTGACGAATGCGCGTCACTGCCTTATCCATATCATGTAATTCATAAGGATCATGCAGCTGGTCCAAACTAGGCTCTAGAAAATCTCGCAGCGCTTCTTCTGTCTGGATTCCTCTCTGATAAACCAGATTAGCTACCGAAGCCTCCAAGCCAAGTTTTTTAGCTTTTTTAATAAAGCTTTCATCTGAAAAATTTGTGGCAATCTGCCAATCATATTTTGATGTAATCATGCTTTTATCTTTCTGTTGCAATATAAAGTCTATTATAACACGAAAAGACTAGCTTTCACTAGCCCAAACCTCCAATTTTATACACAAGCATTTATCTAATAGCTTTTACCTCTATAAATCAAACCCGTGCAATTCAAATCCGACAGTTCCCGAAATCCTAAAGAGCGATAAAAGGTTAAATTTTTGTCTGACTGCTCTGTTACTAGCTGAATCTGATAAACATCTGCAAATGTCTCCAGCGTTTGTCGAACCAATTCTCGACCGATACCTTGGCGCTGATAAGACGAAAAAACTAACAAGTCCTGAATGAAAACACTAGAAAATCCGTCTCCGACTGCTCGAAGGAGACCAACTAACTGTTCCCCATCATAGGCTGATACAGTAAATAGTGAGTGCTGAAATGCTTGTTCTAACATATCTGCTCGTTCTGTATAGTTAGTCCAGCTAACAGATTGGTAAAGCGGAAGCAAGTCTTCAATTGCAATTTGTCTATTTGCAAAGTAACGAATCATTCTTGTCTCCTTTTTGCAGCCAAATGTGCTGAAAAGCCGCAATGTCCCGATAAGGAGACTGTTGGCAAACTGCAAGCTCTATCTCCAACATCTTTTCCCGCCAGTCATTAGCAATCTTCACTGCATTGTCTTGCAAACCATAGAAAATTCGGATTCCTTGATAGTCCTGAACAGTCAGTTCAGTGTCAGCTTTTTGTAATAAGTCTGCTATTTCATAATAGGTTGCTTGCCCCATCGTATGTGATTGATAGGACTTACCTGATAATAAATCCAATGCTAAATTTGTATCATTTGCAAACACAACCGTCTGCATAATCCGCCCCACTTCATTGTGCTTAACGAGCGAAATTTGTCCGCCTTTTTTCAACAATCTTCTAAATTCAGCTAGGTAAAGAGCTGGTTCATCCACATACTCCAGAACATTGTGACAAATGATAAGGTCAAAACGAGCACTTGGAATTTCCTTCAACAATTCTAGGCTGCCTTGTAGTTGATGATAATGAAAATTCTGCTTCCGCTCTGCAACCATCTCGTCATTTGGTTCTATGGCTGTTACCTGATTGTTTTGTGCTAAAAAATTCGCCACCAGACCAAAACCACTACCGAAATCCAGTACTTCCTTATTTTTTATATGGGCTAGCTGAGCAAAGAGAATCTCATAATAAAGCTTGCCCCATGGTTGATTTACAAATGCCTTGTAAGCTGTCACATCCATAAATTTCTCCTATTTATAATTAAACATTTTACTAGCTAGTTTGTCACCAATATTTGGAAAAAGTGTGTAAAGTTTGTGGGCTGCTTTCAGAGCGAAAGGCATCGTCAGCTCCCGTTTCTTCTTTCCAAAATTGTCCACAATTTGCTTAGCAACGACATCCGCTTCTAAAATATACTTATCAACTGCCTTAACATAACTACCATCGGGGTCAGCTTTGTCAAAGAAAGCCGTCTTAATCGGTCCTGGATTAACCGTCGTCACATAGACATTGTACGGCATCAACTCTAAACGCAAAGCATTGGAAAAACCAATTCCAGCAAACTTGGTAGCCGAGTAAAGACTGGATTTGGCACTGGCAATCAGCCCAGCTGTACTAACAATATTGACAATATGCCCATGACCCGCTTGCTTCATTCGCTCTCCGAAGAGACGAGACAGATTCATAAGAGCAAACGTATTGACTTCAAACATGGCATGAATATCCTCGTTGCTAATCTTGTCAAATTCCTCAAAAATACCGTAACCAGCATTGTTGACTAGAACATCCACCTGAGCATACTTCTGGTAAATTTCTTCAGTAAAAGCTTCTAAAACTTTGTAATCTGTAATATCTAACTCAACTAACTCGCAATGTGCATGATTTGAATAAAGTTTTGTTAACTTTTCTCGACTGCGTCCCACTAAAATCAGCTGGTCATTTGGCAACAACTTCACCATTTCCTGAGCCACACCGCCACTAGCCCCTGTAATAACAATTGTTCGCATGTGTTCTCCTTATTTTTCTTCTAAAAAATCCGTTTGGTTTTCAACCTCAAAAACAAGCGTTTTTGTATTCAATAGACTAATGCTGCAATGTTTAACGTGGAATAGATTGCTTTTATTCGTCCATTCTATCTGATTCACTAAATGATAGATAATGTTAATCACTCCACCATGTGTGACCACAATTTGTGTCTCATCTGAATTATTATTTTCCTGCAAGAAGCGTTGAAACCAAGTTTTTATCCGTTGATAAAATTCTCTCGGACTTTCTCCATTTGGATAATGCTCGTCCATTGCAAGACTTCTAAAATAAAGACGAGGAAATTTTTGATCAACTTCACTATTTAACATTCCTGCTAAATCACCATTATTCGTTTCTCGTAAGCTGCTTTCTTTCTCCAACGGCAGTTGAAGCGCCTCCACTAAAATTGTTGCAGTTGTCTCAGCTCTTTTTAAATCACTCGTAATCATTTTCGTAAAATGATAGTCTTCTTTGTGTTGGACTAAGTAATCTGCTAACGTTTTTGCTTCTCTTTTCCCTTCAGGAAGCAAATCGAGCTGACTCCATCCACCTCTGTGTTGATCAGAATCTTTCCCATGTCTGACAAATAATATGTTCATGATTTCCTCTTTCCTTTAAATTTTAAGAATTATCTTTGCCAAAAATTCATAGTTCTACTTCTTCTAAATCCTTGACCAAGTGAACGTTTTTAAAAATGGAACTGGCATCTCTGCGCATTTGACCTATATCTTTTGATAGAAAGCGTGCGCTAATATGATTGAGAAGGAGACGCTTGGCACCAGCTTCTCTAGCAACTTCTGCTGCCTGCATATTAGTAGAATGTCCGTGGTTCTTGGCGATTTTCTCGTCCCCTTTACCATAAGTGGACTCGTGCACCAAAACATCTGCATTCACAGCCAGTCGCACACTGGCATGCGTTTTACGCGTATCCCCCAAAATAGTGATAATCTTGCCAGGTCGTGGAGCTGAAATATAATCCGCTGCTATAATTTTCGTCCCATCTTCCAGTACTACATCTTCTCCATTTTTCACCTTACCAAAGAGAGGGCCAAAAGGAACACCTGCGACTTTCAATTTCTCAGCATCCAACGTACCTTCCAAATCTTTTTGCATAATGCGGTAACCCACACAAAAAATGCTATGATCGAGTTTCTCTGCATAAACTGTAAATTTATCAGTTTCTAAAATTTTCCCTAAGTGTTTTTCGTCAAATTCGTGAAAATGAATCCGATAAGGCAGGCGCGATCCCGACACTCGCAGACTCGTCATGACAAAATTTTTAATGCCAATCGGTCCATATATTTCAATATCTGTTTGCTCTTCATTAGCTTGAAATGATCGAGTGGATAAAAAGCCCGGTAGACCAAAAATATGATCCCCATGCAAATGAGTGATAAAAATCTTTCTAATCTTTCTGGGACGAATCGTCGTCTCTAAAATGCGATTCTGGGTTCCTTCACCACAATCAAACATCCAAATTTCATTGATTTCATCCAATAGTTTCAAAACCAGACTAGAAACATTCCGAGCCTTAGAAGGCTGACCAGCTCCTGTACCTAAAAATTGTAGTTGCATCTTTTTCTTTCTATTTTTTCTTAATATAAATCATCGCAGAGCGATTCTGCGAGCGATAGTAAAGCTGACCAGCATAGTCTTGAGCCAACTGGATTAGCTCTTCCTGATTGTACCCTTCCAGTTTCAAGCGACCATCTGCTAGCTTATAAAGATCTGTCAGAGCAGAGAGCGGCTGCTTTTGGACTACTTCTTCAGGCATTGCTGGCATCATCCGAATGACATTTTCCTCTTCATAAACCAGATAGTGAGGAAAAATCTGGGCAATTTCAAAAAGCAAATTGGACTCAATTTCCTCTGGACGTTCCGAGAAAATCAAGCCAATTTCATCCTCATTTTCAAAGCAAAAACCATAAGACTTACCTGAAAGATTCAGGCGAATAAAAGGTTTTTCCTCCTCAAAGCTAGGATGGTCGTTAAAAAGAGCCAATTCTTTACTTAGTTCTAGAAAATAAGTTGTTGCAGCTTTCGGACTCTTTTTTTGATAGAGTTCCGAAAAATACGCATTGATAACACTTGGCGGTGGCGTGATAAAAGTCATTTTTTGCGAATCGGACAGCTTGTCCAGAACCTTTTCTAGGTAAATACGGTCTAAACTCGTAAAGCCACCGTATTTAAGCGCTAAATTGATATAATCAGTCATAAAATTCTTCTAGTCTCCATTTATTTTTTTCTGCTATATAGCCAGAAATCATTTCACTTTCTTCCAGATACTCTCTCTTATCAATGATTGCCAGACTTTCCAATTCATGTAACTTATAAGCCTTGCTAGGACTAACCCTGATACGAAAAGGGACAAAAAGTTCTCTCATCTTATTCAACAGAGCATTCTGCAAAACTGTTCTGCTATTTTCATTTTTCGCCGAAATCAGGACATAGGGAGTTAAGGTTGGAGTGAAGTTCTCTGCTTTGTCTGCTTTATTATAGAGGGTCAAGCGAGGAATGTCTAGCATATCCAAGTCCTTCATAATAGCCAAGACCGTTTTTTCATGTTCCTCGTGGTTAGGGTCGCTAGCGTCAATCACATGAACCAAAAGGTCCACATTTTTGCTCTCTTCTAAAGTGGACTTGAAGCTAGATATCAACTCCGTCGGCAAATCCTGAATAAAACCGACCGTATCCGTCAGTGTCACATTCAGCCTACCTATCAAATTGACGCTTCTTGTTGTCGCATCTAGAGTGGCAAAAAGCTCGTCCGCTTCATATTGATTCTTGTTCGTCAAGACATTCATTATGGTAGACTTCCCAGCATTGGTATAACCAATCAGACCGATTTTAAAAACACTAGAATCCAAACGTTTTTCCCGTACAGTTGCGCGGTTTTTCTCTACAATTTTGAGTTGGCGCTCAATATCATGAATCTGATTGCGAACACTACGACGATTGAGTTCCAACTGACTTTCACCAGGACCGCGGGAACCAATTCCCCCAGCCTGACGGCTGAGCATAATCCCCTGCCCGACCAAGCGAGGCAAGAGATATTTGAGTTGAGCCAAGTGAACTTGAAGTTTTCCTTCATGACTTCTAGCCCGCATAGCAAAAATATCCAAAATCAATTGCATGCGGTCAATAACCTTGATCCCTAAAATTTCTTCCAAATTGATATTCTGGCGAGGTGTCAGACGATTATTGACAATAACGGTGGAAATTTCATCTGCTTCTACCATACGCTTGATTTCTTCCAATTTTCCAGCACCAACAAAAGTCTTGCTGTCATACTTCTCTCGTTTCTGAGTGTAAGAGGAAACCACCTGAGCGCCAGCAGTCTTTGCTAAACTGGCTAATTCTTCCATAGACATAGAGAAGTTTTCTATTCCCTGCAATTCTACTCCGATGAGGATGACTCGTTCCTGCTGTTTTTCTGTTTCAATCATTCAAAAATTCCTCTATATCCTGCATAATCCGCTCTTTGACATTCGGCTCTGAAACCTGATAAAAAGTAGCATTCATGCGATTTCTGAACCAAGTTAGCTGACGTTTAGCAAAGCGGCGAGTATTTTGTTTAAGTTTATTGATAGCTTCCTCTAAGGTCAACTCCCCAGCAAAGTAGGGGAAAAGTTCCTTGTAGCCAATTCCTTTGCTGGCTTGGACATGTGGATAGTTGTCATAAAGCCACTTCGCCTCTTCTAAAAGTCCATCCTTTAGCATTAGATCCACTCGCTGATTGATACGCTCATAGAGAACTTCTCGGTCATCGTCCAGACAAATCAGCAGGGCTTCATAGTCAGGCTGTTTGTTTTCAAGTTCATTCCTCAAATGAGCAATTTCCAGCGCTCGCATAGCCCGCCTGCGGTTAATCTGGGGAATTCTGATGCCCAGCTCTGCTATTTTGCCAAATAATTCCTCATCAGCCAAGGTATCTAGTTCAGCTCGATAAGCTAAAATCTCCTCATGAGAAGCTGAACCGCCCAGATGATAGCCCTCCAGAAAACTTTGAATGTAAAGCCCTGTTCCGCCTGCAATAATCGGCAGTTTTCCTTTTGCTACAATCATCTCAACAGCAGCCTCGGCTTCTTTTACAAAGTCAAAGGCTGAATAAAACTCGGTCACTTCCCGAACATCTATCAAATAATGAGGAATCCCCTCCTGCTCATCTGGAGTGACTTTAGCCGTTCCGATGTTCAGTTTTCTATACACTTGCTGACTATCACCGCTAATAATCTCCCCGTTGAAACGTTTTGCGAGGTCTATACTGAGAGCTGTTTTTCCGACAGCAGTTGGTCCTACAATTACAATTATCTTGGTTTTCATCTTTTCCCTTGAAAAAAATTTAATTTTTCGTTACTATATATTATAACATAAATAAAGTTCAGAAAAGGAGAAATCTCATGGCTAAAGGATTTGTTAAAGGTGTTGTAACTGGCGTAGCTGGTACTGTTGCTGCCGTTGCAGGTGCAGTTTATACATTCAAGAAAAAAGTGATTGAACCTGAAGAAAAGAAAGCAGCTTTCATCGAAGAAAACCGTAAAAAAGCAGCTCGCAAACGTGTATCACACTAAAAACCATTCATTTCATATAAAAACTCCAATAGATAACTCACTAGAAAAATGAGTATCTGTTGGAGTTTTTTACACGTTTTTTCTCATACTGCGACGGTCAGTTTTTTATTCATAACGCAAGGATTCGATTGGATCCAATTTAGAAGCCTTATTAGCTGGCAAAATACCGAAAACAATTCCGATAGTTGCAGAAAAAAGCACACTTCCGACAGCAGACACAGTCGTAATAGTAGGTGGAGCTCCGAAAAATGCATCCAAACTATGACCGATAGATGCCACGATAAGAGCTGCTAAAGCAAGCCCAATCAAACCGCCAATCGCTGTCAACACCATTGACTCAATGACAAATTGCATCAAGATATTTCCACGGGTTGCTCCAAGGGCTTTTCGAAGACCGATTTCACGGGTTCGTTCTGTCACTGATACAAGCATAATATTCATAACACCGATACCACCAACGAGAAGTGCTATCCCGGCAATCGCTCCAAAAACCACTTGCACAATGGCAACCTGACTTTGGATAGCAGCCAATTGACTGGCTTGATCAAACATCTGGTACTCGCCTTCTCTCACACCAGACAATTTTGTCATCAAGCGCGCAGCTGCACTTCCGTCTTTCAACACATCATCTAATTTTTTTACATGTACCACGACATTCATAATCTCAGCAACATTGTATTCAGCTGCCAACTGAGTGTTAGCCATTAATAAATTTCCGTTGTTCATATTGGCTAAGCGATTTCGCGTTTCATTCGGATCTTTATAAACCCCAATCACACGGTAATTATTAGATCCCAGCTGGACAATCTGATTGAGCGCCTTATCTGCACCTCCAAAAAGAATATCAGCTAGTTTCGTATCCAGTAATACAACTCTTGCAAATGTTTGATAATCATTTGATTTCAATGTCCGTCCTGCAACGATTTGGTATTTCTTTACCGTAAAGTAAGTGGAATTGATACCCGTTATAGGAATATTATCCGCCTTCTTCTTACCATAATTTACAGTAGCAGTTGTGTTATTTGTAACATAATAATTGTCAATTCCGCTAATATCATTAACCGCTTGCTTGACCCAAACTTCTTGGATTTGAGGCTCTTCTTCTGTCGAAACTGTCTCATCACCATTTCCACTTTCGGCATCATCACGCATCTCTTGATACGTCATAACACCGTTACCGTTTTTACTTCTCTTGTGTGAGTAAAATAAGGAAACATCTTGCTGGGCACCACCTAGAACATCTGTGAAAGCATTTGACATACCACTTCCTAGAGCCACAATAACAACAACAGACATAACACCAATGATAATGCCCAACATCGTTAAGAAAGAGCGCATTTTATGCCCCATAATGGAGTTGATTGCAAATTTCCAATTCTGCATCATGCTTCTCCTTTCTTACTGTCTGACGAGATGACACCGTCTCGAATAACGATTTGTCGTTTTGCAAAGGCTGCAATCTCAGGCTCATGAGTGACCATGATAATGGTTTTTCCTTCACGATTTAGCTCCGTCAGCAATTCCATAATTTGCTCACCCGTCTTGGTATCCAAGGCTCCCGTCGGCTCATCTGCTAAGATAATGGAGGGATGATTGACCAAGGCACGCGCAATAGCCACCCGTTGCTTTTGACCACCAGAAAGTTCTGACGGCAAATGGTGCATCCGCTTTTCCAACTCAACTTTTTTAAGATATTGCTCTGCTAAAGCTTTCCGTTTGGATTGAGAAACCCCTGCATAAATCAAAGGAAGTTCTACATTTTGAAGAGCATTTAATTTTGACAAGAGGAAGAATTGTTGGAAAACGAAGCCAATCTGCTGATTACGCACTTTGGCTAGCTTTTTCTCACTGAGCTTGGCAACTTCTTCACATTCCAAGTAATATTCGCCACTCGTTGGGCGATCCAACATACCAATGATATTCATCAAGGTTGACTTTCCTGAGCCAGAAGGTCCCATAATCGCAACAAACTCACCTTCTTCAACTTCTAAATGAACATTTTTCAAGACTTGAAGCTCTTGATCTCCGTTGCGGTAACTTTTACTAACATTTTTTAAATCAATGAGTTTCTTCATACGATTTCACCTCTTGACCGTCCTTCAAGCTATCTGTTGGATTGGTGATAACTTTACTGTCTTTTGTCAAACCAGATGAGATTTCTTGATTTTTAGCATCTGCATTTCCCAGTGTTACTTGCACTTTTTTTGCAGTTCCTTTTTCTAATGTCCAAACATAGTTTTTATTATTTTCAGAAACAACACTGCTGACCGGCACTAAAATCCCTCTTGTATTGTTTTTTACTTCAACATTGACGGAAAATCCTTGCTTCAAATCACCAATTTCGCTTGTAATATCTACTGTATAGGGGTATTTTGCTCCTGAATTTGCAGTGCCTGCACCAGCTGCCGCTGCATTTTGACTGTCTTTTGGATAATTTGAGATATAGCTGATTTTCCCAGTCCATTTCTTATCTGGATAGACCTTGGACGTAATCGTCACTTCTTGCCCGACTGAAAGATTTGCCAGATTATACTCTGATAGCTCTCCCTTTACTTGAAGGTTGCCGTTATTGACAATATGAACGAGTGTTTGATTAGTACCTGTCGTAGACTTAGAAACATCACGATTGACTTCTACTACAGTTCCATTATTTGTACTGGTGACAGTCGTTGCATCTAGTAATGCCTGTGCTTTATTGATATTGTCCACAGCATCCGCGCGATTGTCCTGCAAATCGTTTAATTGAGAATCCACCGAACGTTGTGCAGACGCAGTTGTTTTATTATCTGCCGCTTCATCACCCGTCATATCAACAGTTGTTCCATACGTTTTCAAATCATAAATTTGGCGATCAATCTTGTTTAAAGCACGAACAGCAGTATCATATGTAGCTTGTGCTTCAACACTCTTGTATTGAACTAAGGCTTGTCCGGCTGTAACTTGATCTCCAACATTTACAAGAACATTATCCAAATCGCCCTTTGTCCCGTCATAGTAGACATATTGCTCATTGTTAGCCGCAACATTTCCTGACAGCAAAGTAGATGAAGCAACTGACCCTTCTTTTGCTTTCTGCACTTGAATCGTTTCTTCTTTATCTTTATCAGCAGTACTATTACCATTAAACAATAACATGGTACCTATCGCTCCTAAAACGACAACCACAGTTACACCAATCAAGCTGTACAACTGCCACTTTTTCAATTTTTTCATCTCTTTCTCCTCCTGATGAAAACGGTCTATTTTTTATATTATAACACATACGATTAAAAATAAAATAACATCTATAAGAAATCCTTTACTCTTTTAACATCCGTCTACCTTCTTTCTAGTTATTTCATATTGTATTAAATATATAATACAACAATACAATTGAATAATCAAGCCTTTTATCAATTTTTGTAGCAGATTTTTGCAATCATTTTCCAAAAACGTTACAATGATTTCATACTATAGATAAAAGGAGACTCGTATGAGAACATTTGACATCATTGCTATTGGGGGCGGTAGCGGAGGAATTGCAACCATGAATCGTGCTGGAGAACACGGTGCAAAAGCTGCCGTTATTGAAGAAAAGAAATTAGGAGGCACCTGTGTCAACGTCGGCTGTGTTCCTAAAAAAATCATGTGGTATGGTGCCCAAATCGCTGAAGCCATTCAAGATTACGGACCAGACTATGGTTTTACTTCGGATAATCAGCAGTTTGACTTTAAGATGCTTCGGAAAAATCGCGAAGCCTATATTGATCGTGCCCGCAATTCTTACAATAATAGTTTCAATCGAAATGGCGTCGAGCTGATTGAAGGTCGCGCTAAATTCATAGACCATCATACGGTTGAAGTCAACGGCGAGCTTATCCAAGCCAAGCACATTGTCATCGCAACTGGTGCTCACCCTCATATTCCAGCAGTATCTGGAGCAGAATTCGGCGAAACCTCTGACGATGTTTTTGCATGGGAAGAACTCCCTCAATCCGTTGCCATTCTCGGTGCCGGCTATATCGCAGTTGAACTAGCCGGACTCCTTCATGCTCTGGGTGTAAAAACAGACCTTTTCGTTCGTCGAGATCGTCCTCTCCGCAGCTTTGATTCTTATATCATTGATGGTCTTGTGGAAGAAATGAAGAAATCAGGTCCTACTCTACATACTCACAAAATACCAGAAAAGCTTGAAAAACTTGAAAACGGAGCGATTCGCATTACCTTTGAGGACGGAACGAGCCACACCGCTCAACACGTCATCTGGGCAACTGGGCGAACTGCAAACACCAAAGGGTTGAATTTAGAGGCGGCTGGTATTACCCTAAATTCTCGTGGCTTTATAGCAGTTGACGAATTTCAAAATACAGCAACACCGGGGATTTATGCTCTAGGAGATGTTACAGGCGAAAAAGAATTAACCCCTGTCGCTATCAAAGCAGGTCGTACCTTAGCCGAACGCTTATTTAATGGAAAAACTGAAGCTAAAATGGATTATTCTAACATTCCAACTGTTGTCTTCTCTCATCCAGCGATTGGAACCGTTGGCTTGACTGAAGAACAGGCAATCCAACAATATGGAGCAGAAAATCTTCATATTTATACCTCTAGTTTCACCTCCATGTATTCAGCTGTCACCCAACACCGACAACAAGCTAAGTTCAAGCTCATTACAACTGGACCAGATGAGAAAGTCATCGGTCTCCACGCTATTGGCTATGGTGTTGATGAAATGATTCAAGGTTTTGCCGTTGCTATTAAAATGGGAGCTACCAAAGCAGATTTTGATGCGACTGTCGCCATTCACCCAACCGGTTCAGAAGAGTTTGTCACCATGCGCTGAGTGTCATAAATGTCTTACTCCCCGAATTTTTCCAACTTTATCTCAATAGTCAGAATTGCAACCATCGCTTCTGACTATTTTAGTTTACACGATAACTTCTTCTCATTCCATAACTTATTCTTTCATTTTATCCGCAAGGGTGATTAGGTGCTCTTCCGGTCTTGAAAAGCGAATGAAGAGCCCAATCACCCACTGCGTTATTCGTTTATTACTAAATCTGATAGAAGCTGGGACACTTTTTGCCTAGCCTTTCCTTTTTCCTTTGATTTTTTAGTTGATAAAGATGTAAATTTTGTTATGATAATCTCAAAGCTATTTTACGAGGAGGTGCTTTTATGCAAAAGATAAAAACAATTCTGATAACCATCCTACTTATTTTCTTAAATGTCTTTGGACTAATTGCATTTTTGATATTATTCCTTCGCAGTAAAAATAAAAGAAAAGCAATATCGCAGAAAAAGTAACCATTTTGACAAAAAGGTAAATTCAGTCTTTCACCTTTTTATTTAACCCTTGACATTTTTCTTATTTATTTTATAATAGTTACCATATTAAAAAACAAAGGGTTACCATTATGAAAAAATCATTTACACTCGTTTTACCAGCAATTGGCGCAGCTTTGATAGCCGTTTTTGCTCAGATTACTATTCCTATCGGTCCAGTTCCTTTTGCTTTGCAAAATATGGCAATTGGCTTAGTGGCTACTATTTTTCATCGAAAAGAAGCTCTATTAGCAGTCGCTCTTTATCTTCTCTTAGGCGCTATCGGTCTTCCTGTTTTTGCAGGAGGAAGCGGTGGATTTCAAGCACTTGTCGGTCCCAATGCAGGTTATCTCTGGTTTTATTTGTTCTACGCCCTAATAACAGCTAGTCTAACTTCCAAAAATAGCAGCTTTTTGACGATATTTTTATCAAATCTACTCGGAGATGCTTTTGTTTTTGTCGGTGGTGTACTTGGTTTAATGTTTCTAGCAGGTTTTCAACTTGATAAAGCTATTACAGTCGGAGTCATCCCCTTCATTTTACCAGATCTCATAAAACTGATTGCAATTAGCTTTATCAGTAGAACTATTTTTAAAAGCTTAAAAGATCATCCCTACTTTAAAAATTGATAAAGTTGTCTCACTCCCATTATTAGAACTCACGTGTTGTGAGTTCTTTTTACATTACTCAAAAAAATTTTTTCATTTTCTTTTTGACAAAAATGACCAGCAGTCATATAATATTTTATAAAAATGACCAGCGGTCACAAAAGGAGCTCACCATGCCTATTAGAAAAGCAGTCCCAAGCGATATTACCGCACTCAATCATCTTTTAGAGCAAGTCTTGCTTGTACATCATAAAGTTCGACCAGATATTTTCAAAGAGAGTGGTCGCAAATTCAACGATGAAGAGTTGAAAACACTGATGTCTCAGGAAAATACACCAATCTTTGTCTTTGAAAATGAAGAAGGAAAAATTTTAGGTCATCTCTTTTGAATCATTAAAGAACCACAAAGTCTCGCACAAACACCTATCAAAACGCTTTTTATTGAAGACCTTTGCGTTGATGAAAATGCTCGTGGTCAAAAAATTGGTGAGCAGCTCTGCCATTTTGCAGAAGAATTTGCCCAAGAAATTGGCTGTTACAACTTAACCCTTGATGTATGGAATGATAATGTCGCTGCCTTGCGCTTTTATGAACGTTTAGATCTAAAGCCCCAACAAACAATCATGGAAAAAATTTTAAAGAAATAGGAAAAGTGCATGAGTAAGAGAGAAAACAACTGCAATACGAAAAACATGACTAGGCACAACCAAACAATAAGACTGCCCAAAATATTTTTGACTCTCTCTGCAGAAGAAACTACTAAAGGAGCTTTTTATAATGATTTCAAGAAAAATCTACTAAATACAAAAAACGGTTTAAGCCGTTTTTTTATACTCAATTCCAGCCGATTTTATGATAAAATTCCCTCTAAATTTGCAATAATATCCCTTAATTGTTTTTCAAGAATTTCAGGACTAGCAGTGATGCTCATTAGTAGAGTATTTAAAGATTGCTCAAATTGATTAGGAAGAAGATTCGCATGCGCTGCTGCATACGACATCATTCTCTTTTCACCGGGGTGGGTCAATTCATTAACTGCAAAAATAATGTCAAAATAAGATTCTAAAAAGGCTGCAATACGGTGATTGACACTGACAAGGTCTTTTCGTTTTGCTGCTTTTAAAATCTGCGTATCGTAGGACGGCAAATGTCCGGTTAACAAATTAAAATTTCGTGAAATGATGTTGTCTTTTAATTTTTGAGGAAAAGGAACGTCAAACCGTTTTTTCAATTTTCCTAACTCTCCATTGGAATCATAAAGAACCTTGCAGGTTTTTAAATTGTGCCAGAAGCAGGTGGTGTAGCCATTTCCTGCTCGGCACTTTTCGACGACATTTTCAATATCTATCGCAAAATCACGAATGTTCCGATAAAGAATATCAATATCAATGCCATTATTTAAGGTACAGTCGTCTTCCAATTCCCAAAATTGATTGCTTATTTCCATATAAGAACAATATTGGGTCAAAATCAACTTCCGACTGTCTTCATCTGGAATGCTCGTGCAGTAAATATATAAATCATAGTCCGAAGTCTCATCATAAGTTTCTCCGCTACGAGATCCGCCTAAAGCAATCGCTGTCACTTCTGGTAAATTGGAAAATGCTTTCCAAAGTTGTGTAAAAACTGTCATTTTCTCCTCCGATATAAAACTTTTCCTTATTATACATTATATTGCTACAAGAAAAAACTCCTAAACTTCAATTTAGGAGCTTTTCATGTCTTACCGCACTTCTGCACCAATCGTTACTTCAAGAGACTTTTGGATTTTTTCCATATAACGAGCTACTTCCTCATCTTCCAGAGTATCCTCTGGATTTTGGAAAGTTAAGGTGTAAGCCATGGACTTCATACCAAGCCCAAGTTTTTCACCTGAGAAGACATCAAATAATTTGATATCTGTCAAGCGTTTCACACCAGCAGCCTCAATAGCTTCAACGACTTCTTTGTGACTGATTTCTGCTTTAAGAAGCAGTGCTATATCACGTGTTACAGCTGGGAATTTGGTAATTTCTACAAATGGTTTTGCTGGTTGAATTACTTGTTCAATCGCTGTCAAGTTGATTTCTGCTACATACGTTTCTGGGATATTATAATCCTTAGCAGTTACTGGATGAACTTGACCGACAAAACCAATGACTTGTCCGTCTAGTGAAACAGTCGCTGTACGACCTGGATGCATACTAGTTAATGCTTGCGTCGCTGTGTACTCTACTTTTAGACCCAGACGGTCAAAAAGTGCTTCCAGAATTCCTTTTGCATAAAAGAAATCAACTGGTATAGCAGATGTTTGAAAATCCTTTTCAGTAACCAAACCTGTCAAAGCAAAGGCAAAGCTGTTAATTTCAGTTGGCAATTCTTCCTGTGGATTCCCCTTTTGCTCGAAGACTTTTCCGATTTCATACAGAGCCAAGTCCTTATTTTTACGTGCTACATTATAGGCAACGGTATCCAAAATGCCAGCTACCATATTTTGACGAAGGACACTACGATCTACTGTCATCGGCCACATCAGCTCTGTCAAGTTACTTGGGTTGGTGCTGAATTGCACAGCTTTTTCAGGAGTGGTCAAAGCATAGGTGATAACTTCTGTCAAACCAGCACCTTCTGCAACTGTACGAACTTTGCGACGAAGTTTTTGGGTTTCTGTCAATTGACCAGCTGTTCCGTCACCTTTTGGAAGAGTTGCTGGTAATTTATCATAACCATAGATACGCGCAATTTCCTCATAAAGGTCTGCTTCAATATGAATGTCCCAACGACGGCGTGGTACGCTGACTGTGAATTCCTCTGCATTGCCAGTAAGACCAAAACCAAGACGGCGGAAAACATCTTCAATATCTGTATAAGTTAATTCCGTTCCAAGTACACGATTGACATCTGCCAATGTTGAAACAACTTCAACATCTGATGTGTCCACTTGACCTGCTGAGACGATACCGGCTTGTACCGTTGCACCTGCAAGATCTGCAATCATACTAGCCGCAGCATCTAGAGCTTCTGTTACTGTCGCTAGGTTAATTCCTTTTTCAAAACGAGAAGATGATTCTGAACGAAGATTGAGACGCCCGCTTGTCTTACGAATAGAAGTTCCGTCAAAAACTGCTGCTTCAAGCACTACACGCCTTGATTGAGGAGAAATTTCTGTTGCAGCTCCACCCATGACACCAGCAAGAGCGACTGGCTTATCTGCTACCGCAATCACAAGATCGCTCGTCTCTAAGTCGCGCTCTTCGTCATCAAGAGTTACTAATTTTTCACCCACATGCGCTTTGCGCACCACAATTTGATTGCCCTCAAAAGTATCTAAATCAAAGGCGTGCATTGGTTGTCCAAAGTAAAGTAGAATATAATTTGTCACATCTACTACATTGTTGATAGGACGAATCCCTGCATTCATCAGCAGATTTTGAAGCCATTGCGGACTTGGAGCAATGGTTACATTTTCCAAAATACGTGCTGCATAAAAAGGCGCCTTGTCCGTTTCAATCGCAACAGAGAGCTGTTCTCCAGCTTGATCTTGTGTTTCCAACAACGGAAAATCTTTAAAATGAACTGACTTGTCGTAGATAGCTGCTACCTCATACGCTACTCCACGCATTGAAAGCGCATCTGCACGGTTCGGTGTGATAGAAAGCTCAATAATTTCATCATCTAAGTCAAGGTAAGGAAAAACGGAATCC
Source organism: Streptococcus sp. IsoGale021 (assembly GCF_031142795.1). NCBI lineage: Bacteria > Bacillati > Bacillota > Bacilli > Lactobacillales > Streptococcaceae > Streptococcus > Streptococcus sp. IsoGale021. The sequence goes on along the minus strand of NZ_JAKZJH010000005.1, from coordinate 17,403 downwards.
CCCGGCACAGCTTCTTCTGGCAGGATTTGAATGCCATCAGAAAATTCTTTTGGAACAACCGAGTCCGAAATGCCTAATTCTCCAAGAGAACAAATCATTCCAAGGGATTCTAAACCACGGATTTTTCCCTTTTTAATCTTATAATTATCTGCAATACGAGCTCCTGGAAGAGCTACCATAACCTTGATTCCTGCTCGTATATTTGGAGCGCCGCAAACGATTTGTCGAAACGCTTCTTCTCCAACATTCACTTGACAGACATGGAGATGTGTTTCAGCTACATCTTCACAGCTAATCACTTCACCAACTACAATTTTTGACAATCCCTCAGCAGGAGAGCTGACCCCTTCTACTTCAATCCCTGTCGTTGACATTTTTTCAGCTAATTCTTCACTCAGAACAGTTACGTCAACTAGTTCTTTTAACCATTTATAACTTACTAGCATAATTCATCTATATGAGTGCATAGAAATCTTTGAGAACTATTGTTTCTGCTCAAAAATTTTGCCTCATATTACTTCCTTTCTTTTTGAGGCTGGGACAAGTGCCCAAGCCAAGTGCTTTTTCGCTTAATTTAATTCTTTCCGAATGAGCCAGTCAATATCAACCGTTTCACCAGTCGCATACTCATGCTCACTAAAACGTTCAAAACCATATTTAAAGTAAAAGTTTTGCGCTTTGAAATTCTTTTCCCAAACACCTAGCCAAATCCACGAAAACTTTCGTTTAGTAGCTTCTTGCATGGCAAAATTAAACATTTCCTTGCCGAAGCCCTGTCCTTGATAAGGTTTCAAAACATAAATCCGATGAACCTCAAAAGCATTCTCCATTGAGTGTTCTGATTCTACTGGCTCAGTCTGTGCTTGCCCCCAGTTAAATTTGAGAAAGCCAACAATCTTTTCTTTCTCATCTAGTGCAAAATAAGTCTCCGACTCTACTTGCGCCAAATCCTTCTGAATCTGCTCAAGGGAGAGTTCATGAGTAAAATAATCTTGCATATCTTCCACTTTGATATAAGGGCCGAAAGTTTCTTGATAAGTTTGCACTTCCAGTTCTCGTAGAACTTCAACCTGTTTTTCTTTTACTTTTACTAACATAGCATTTATTTAAATTGTTCTGAAAAACGAACATCACCTTGATAGAATCCACGAATATCATTGATACCGTAGCGCAGCATAGCCACCCGTTCTTGACCCAGTCCAAAAGCAAAGCCAGAATAAACATCAGCATCAATGCCACTCATTTCAAGGACACGAGGGTGCACCATTCCAGCTCCCATAATTTCAATCCAGCCAGTCTTTTTGCAGACATTGCAGCCTTGCCCACCGCATTTGAAGCAAGAAACATCCACCTCAACAGATGGCTCTGTAAACGGGAAGTAAGATGGACGCAGACGAATGCTGCGGTCTTCCCCAAACATCTTTTGCACAATGAGCTGCAATGTCCCTTGAAGGTCTGCCATAGAAATATTTTTTCCGACAACTAAACCTTCAATTTGATGAAATTGATGAGAATGCGTCGCATCGTCCGTATCCCGTCGGAACACACGCCCTGGCGAGATCATTTTTAGAGGCCCTTTAGAAAAATCATGAGCGTCCATAGCACGAGCTTGAACTGGGCTGGTATGAGTACGCAGCAAAATTTCTTCTGTAATGTAGAAAGTATCCTGCATATCACGTGCTGGGTGGTCTTTTGGTAAATTCATTCGCTCAAAGTTGTAATAGTCTGTTTCAACTTCAAAACCATCTACGACTTGATAGCCCATACCGATGAAAATATCTTCAATTTCTTCACTTGTTTGGCTAAGAACATGACGATTCCCAGCAGAAATTTTCCGGCCGGGAAGGGTGACGTCTACAGACTCACTCGCCAACTGATTGGCAACTTTTTGTTCTTCCAGTAACTTTGCCGATTCTTCAAAAGCAGCAGTCAACACATCTCGTGCTTCATTGACATGTTTCCCGATAATCGGACGCATATCAGCAGAGACATCTTTCATACCTTTTAAAATTTCTGTTAAAGAGCCTTTCTTTCCAAGGACAGAAACACGCAGATTCTGCATTTCTTTTTCATTTTCAGTTGAAATTTTTTTCAACGACGCCAGCGTTTCTTCTCTAAGCTTATTTAATTGTTCTTCAATGGTTGACATAATTCCTCCAAATATAAAAACCGCATGCCAAACTCCATAAGCGGAGCGTTGACACGCGGTACCATCCGTTTTTATCTGGTTTTCCAGACCTTAATTTTCAATCCTTTTGCAAGTGAATTCACCTAGATTCCATCTAAAGAGCTCTCAGTCTCTGGCTCTTCTCCCTGTCAAACTTCCCCCAAGCTACTAGTCTTGCGGATTCTTATTTAATTAATTGGTATTATACCAAATTTTATAGGACTTGTAAATAGACCTTGTTTAAAAATGCAATCGTACTCAACATACATTACAGGCAGCAGTCAATTCTATACTAGCTCGCTCAAGTATTCGTAGCGCTCATATTTCTCCAAAAGTAAATCGTTTTTGCCATCTAGTTCTTTTTGAAGTTTAGCGAGTCGACCGAAGTCCGAAGCATATTCCTGCATTTCCCGCTCAATAGCTACAATTTCCTCCTCAAGCTTCTCTATATCTCCCTCAATAGACTCCCACTCCTGTTTTTCAAAGTAGCTTAAGCGCTTCTTTTCCTCTCGCACTTTAGCTACTTTTTCCTTTTCAGGTTGTTGGGAAATGGCAGATCTCTCTAGCTCAAACGCCTTTTCATCCAGATAATCAGTATAATTGCCGAAATATTCTCTGATAATTCCCTCTTCAAAGGCTAAAATCTTATCTGCTACTTTATCAAGAAAATACCGATCATGGCTGACTATAATGACTGGTCCAGCAAAACCTTGCAGAAAATTCTCCAATACCGTCAGAGTTGTAATGTCTAAATCATTGGTTGGCTCATCCAACAGCAAAACATTCGGCTTTTCCAACAATAACTTGAGAAGGTAAAGCCGTTTTTTCTCTCCTCCAGACAATTTTTCAATCAAAGTTCCATGAGTGGAGCGAGGAAAGAGAAATTGTTCTAGCAGTTCAGCAATAGATGTCGTCCCCACAGATGTCTTAACTTCTTCTGCGACTTCCTGCAAGAAATTAATAACGCGTTTGGATTCGTCCAACCCTTCAATTTGCTGTGAGAAATAAGCCACACGAACCGTCTCACCAATGATCAATTGACCAGATTGAGGTGCTAATTTCCCAGCAATTAGATTGAGCAAGGTAGATTTTCCAACACCATTATCCCCCACAATCCCAATCCGATCTTTATTTTGAACTAACAAATTGAAATGAGAAAGAATCTTCTTATCACCATAAGCAAAGTCCACATCTTTAAATTCAATCACTTTCTTCCCAATCCGACTGGTCTCGAAATTCATTTCTAAGTCTGTCTGAATCGCTTGATCAGATAAATCTTTTTTCAAATCTTGAAAACGATTGATTCGAGCTTGCTGCTTGGTTGCTCTGGCCTGTGGCTGACGGCGCATCCAGGATAATTCCTGCTTATAAAGTTGCTGCTTTTTATGGAGAAGGGCAGCATCTCGCTCGTCTTGTTCTGCCTTCAAACGAACATAATCTTGATAATTTCCTTGATATTCAAGCAAATCTCCGCTGTCCAATTCAAAAATCCGCGTCGAAACATGATCTAGAAAATAGCGGTCATGGGTAATGAAAAGAACCGTTTTTTTGGAATTCTTCAAAAAATTCGTCAGCCATTCGATACTATCAATATCCAAATGATTTGTCGGCTCATCAAGGAGCAATAAGTCATCGTCTCCTAACAAGACTTGCGCCAATTGCACGCGCCGTCGTAAACCACCCGACAGGTCGCCTACCTTAGCAGATAAGTCGTTCAAACCTAGCTTCGACAAAACAGTCTTAACTTGACTTTCAATTTCCCAAGCTTGAAGAGCATCCATTTCAGCCATAATTTTCTCTAAACGAGATTGATTGCTTTCATCATAGTTAGACAGCAATAGCTCATACTCACGAATGAGCTGCATTTCTCGCAGATTGCTAGATAAAACCGTATCTAGTACCGTTTTGTCGTCATCAAAGTGCGGTTCTTGGGTTAAGTAACCAATCTTATAGCCCGATTTAGCAGAAAAAGGATTGACATCCCCGTCAAATCCAGATTTTCCAGACAGGACATTCAAAAGAGTCGTTTTTCCAGTTCCATTGACCCCAATCAAGCCAACCCGATCCAAATCATGAATAATAAAGGAAATATTTTTAAAAACAGTCTTATCTCCCACCGTTTTAGTCAACTTTTCAACAATAAAGTCACTCATCTTCTCTCCTCTACAAAAGCTAAAATAGCCTCCAGACGGTTATCCAAGACACCATTCACAATAGCCGTCTCAATCTCAGTCAAGAGCTGTCCTAAAGCAGGCCCCGGCTTAAAACCAAACTCTTTGATTAACAGGCCACCATTGACGACAATTTCATGTTTATCATGAATCGTTAGTGAATCATAAGTAGAATGAATTTTTTCAAAATCAACCGCTAATCCCTGTGCTTGACGAATTTCTTCTGCTTGTATCATCAGGTCCAGTTCAAAACGATAGCATTCTTCCTTATCCAGAAAATGCCTTTGGCGGATAGTATAAATCGTGACAATTTGCTCTACGCGCTTTTGAAATTCATTTGAAGTTTTCCAATGTTTGAGGAATTTTTTAACATTATTTACTTGAAGAGCCATTAAAAGAGTAGCCCAGGCTTGCTCTGAACTCGTAAATTGAAAATCTACTTTAATATCAAACATTGTTTTCAATTGTGATTGGCTGCTGCGCATGTCAGGTAAATAGTCCGTTGCACCACTGGCAAGCAGACTTTTCAATCCTTTACGCCAATAAGACGCTGTCAGTAGTTTGTCAAATTCAATGAAAGTCCGCTCCACAGAAATTTTTTCTAATAGCGGCGAACACAGTTTCATAGCCTGAAATGTGTCTGTGTCCAAGTCAAAACCTAAAGCTGCCTGAAAACGAAATCCTCGCATAATGCGCAGAGCGTCTTCGTTGAAACGTTCCGAAGGTGTTCCTACAGCACGTAAAATCTGATTTTCTAAATCAGCTAACCCTGCAAATAAATCAATCACATTCCCTGCTTCATCCAAAGCCAAAGCATTGATCGTAAAATCGCGCCGTTTTAAATCTTCTTCGAGAGAACGAACAAATGTGACATGGCTAGGTCTGCGATAGTCTACATAGATATCCTCTGTCCGAAAAGTCGTCACTTCGTATTCATGATTGTCTTCTAAGACTAAAACTGTCCCATGCTCAATTCCGACATCAATCGTTCGCTCAAAAATACGTTTGGTTTCTTCTGGATAACTGGAACTTGCAATATCCACATCATGAATCGGTCGATTCAATAAAGCATCGCGGACCGAACCACCGACAAAATACGCCTCAAAACCGGCATTCTTAATCTTCTTTAATACTGGTAAAGCCTCCTGAAATTCAGAAGGCAGATTTTCTAATCTCATAATAAATATTCCAATCCGTAGACAAGCTCTTTTTTCTTGACCACTTCCTTAATACCTAAATTCACCCCCGTCATGAAAGACTTACGATCGTACGAATCATGACGAAGTGTCAGTCCTTCACCTTGTCCGCCAAAGATGACTTCTTGATGAGCCACCAATCCTGGTAAACGAACCGAATGAATACGCATGCCGTCCATTTCTGCACCACGCGCTCCTTGTAATAACTCTTTTTCATCCATTGCACCCTGATGCTTCTTGTGGCGAACCTTGCTAATCAATTCAGCTGTTTTAATCGCTGTGCCGCTCGGCGCATCCTTTTTCTGATCATGATGTAATTCAATGATTTCCACATCTGGAAAATATTTAGCTGCTTGCGCTGCAAATTGCATCAAGAGAACCGCTCCCACAGCAAAATTAGGAGCAATCAAGCCTCCCAGCTCTTTTTGCCGAGAAAGCTCAACTAACTCTTTGATTTCATCCGATGTAAATCCAGTCGTTCCGACCACAGGCGCAAAGCCATGCTCTAATGCAAAACGAGTATTTTCATACGCTACTTTAGGAGTTGTAAAATCAACCCATACATCCGCTTCTACGCCACTCAAATCTTCTTTCTGATTAAAAACGGGAACACCAGCTACTTCTCTTTCTGGAGTGAACGGATCAAGCAGTCCAACGGGCTCTAAAGCAGGATCTTCTGTCACCATGTTATAAGCAGCTTGTCCCATTTTTCCTTTGAAACCAGCAATTATGACCTTTATACTCATGGAATTCTCCTTAAACAATCGGAATATAAGCTAAGGCAATACTTCCAGCACCCAAGTGAGTTCCAATCACACTACCAAATGTCGCAATTGGAATCTCTCCGGAAATACCATCTTCTAACAACAATTGATGTAAATGTTCTGCTTTTTCCAAAGCATTTCCATGAATAATCACCACTTGGTAATTTCCCTGTGCAGTCTGCTCTTTAACAATCTCAATTAGGCGTTTCGTAGCTTTTTTCTCGGTACGAATCTTTTCATAAACCTCAATGACACCCTCGGCATTAAAGTAAAGAATTGGTTTGATACTGAGCAAGTTTCCCAGAATTGCAGCGCCGTTCGACAAACGACCGCCCTTTACCAAATGATTTAAGTCATCTACCATGATAAAAGCGCCAATTCCTTTGATTTGAACGTCAAGATTGCTCAGAATTTGCTCAAACGCTAACCCTTGCTCAGCCCAATTCAAAATATGCTCCACCATCATTCCAAGCGGCGCACTTGTGATTTTTGAATCTGGAAAACCAATTTCTAAACTTGGAAATTCATCTTTCAAATACTGAATATTTTGATAAAAGCCAGAAATGCCACTTGATAAAAACAATCCAATGACATGAGTATAACCTTGCCCTTCTACTAAAGACAGGGTGTTCACTAAGCTAGCGATACTCGGTTGGCTAGTTTTTGGCAATTCACTAGAGGCTGCCATTTTTTGATAAAATTCGCTAGCAGAAAGATTCTTTCCTTCGATGTACTCAACCCCGTCAATACTAACGGGAATATCTAAGACAAATAAATGCTCATTTTCGATGACTTTGCTATCCAAATATGCTGACGAATCAGTAATTACGGCTAATTTCATGCATTAAAACTCCAAATTGATACCTGGTAAATCCAAGGCGATTTCTGTTACTTCATAGGTCAAACGATTTAAGACGGACAAACTTGGACGAGCAAGTTGTTCTACTTCGTCCTGCTCAAATTCACTTGGCTCATTGACAATTCGTCCCATGATATGGTTGACTTGTGAGATTGTTCCACTAATTACAAAAGCATCAAAGACAATCATAAAGCTCACAATTACAACGATAGAAGTCACTTGTCCTTCTTGATCTTGATTTAATAATTGAAAATTGACATCCACTTTCGTTTCTGGCGTTCCGTTTTCTTTTTCCCACTCTAAATTACGTGCGTCATAGTGATATTGACTGACAAATTCTTTTTCGCGTTGTAATTCCATTTCATTTCTCCTCAAAATATGCGTTATTAAAATTATAACATATTTTCCAGCGCCTGACTATTTTAATCAGTATGAAAATCATCTCCTTTCATTCTTTCTTTTAGATTAAAAAAGGAGCTAGAGAATTATTCTCCAACTCCTAGAACGATGAAACTCATCATTATTTATTCAATGGTTTGCGAAGCGCTCCGAATAACACACCACTTACAATTGCGCCAATCAAGATGAAGATGATATAGAGAAGGGCATTTGAAGTAAGTGCAATAACGAAGATACCTCCGTGCGGTGCCATGAGTTTAATACCAGCCATGCCGACAAGTGCCCCTGCTAAAGCTGAACCAACCATAAAGCTTGGAATGGCACGGGCAGGGTCAGCAGCACCAAATGGAATAGCACCTTCCGTGATGAATGAGAGACCCATAACAATGTTTGTTAAACCTGAATTGCGTTCTTCTTCGGTGAATTTATCTTTGAATAGAAGGGTTGCGACAAAGACTGCAAGAGGTGGAACCATACCACCAGCCATAACTGCTGCCATTACAACTGAACCACCTGTTGAAACAGTTGCAGCAAGAGTTCCTGTACCAAAGATATAAGCCGCTTTGTTGAAAGGACCGCCCATATCAATAGCCATCATACCACCTACAACGAGTCCAAGGAGGACAGCTGAACTACCAGATAAGCCTTCTAGGAAACTATTCAAGCCAGTATTGATAGCGGCCATTGGAATATTTACCAACAGCATCAAGAAACCAGTTAGCAATGTACCTAAAAGTGGATAAAGTAGAATGGACTTGATACCCTCAAGTGATTTTGGAAGACCACTCAAGGTTTTTTTAAGGAAGTTTACAACGTAACCTGCAAGGAAACCACCCACTAGAGCTCCAAGGAAACCAGAAGGTACACCGGCAAGTGCAAGAGTTGCTTTCCCACCTTCAGCAAATGGAATTTTACCAAAAGCAAGACCTGCTGAAGCCATACTACCTGCTACAAAACCTGGTGCTAAACCTGGCTTTTCAGCGATAGAATAAGCGATATAACCAGCCAGTACAGGAAGCATAAAGCCAAAGGCCAAACCACCAATATTCTTAAACATTGCTGCCAACTCATGATAAGTACCGAGATTTGCTAATTGATCTTTTGGCACTCCCATTGCTTGGTCAATCAAGAATGCCACCGCAATCATGATACCACCGCCAATAACGAATGGAAGCATTTGGCTAACACCACTCATCAAGTGTTTGTAGAATCCACCTGCTGCATTTGTTGAAGAGGAGGCAGCTTTTTTATTGGCTGCATGATACACTTCTGCTTTTCCTGATAGTGCTAAGTTAATCAACTCTTCTGTCTTACGAATACCGTCAGCAACTGGGCGGTTAATCAATGGTTTACCGTCAAATCGATCCATTTCCACAGCTTTATCAGCCGCAATAATAACCGCTTTTGCTTTTTGAATATCTTCTGCGGTCAGTTTGTTTCCGATACCACTAGCACCGTTGGTTTCAACCTTGATACCAACTCCCATTTCAGCAGCTACCTTTTGAAGAGCTTCTTGCGCCATATAAGTATGTGCAATTCCCGTTGTACATGCTGTTACCGCAACAAGGAAATCACCATCTTTGGTTGCCGGTGCTACCGTTGTAGGTTCTGCTGCTTTTTCAGATGCTTGGTCAAATAATGCAATCACTTCATCTGGTGAAGTTACTTGACGAAGTTTGTCTGCAAATCCATCTTTCATCAGGTACTGTGACAATTCTGCAAGTGCAGCCAAGTGAGTGTCATTCGCTCCTTCTGGTGCAGCAATCATGAAGAATAAATCTGTCGGTTGCCCGTCTAAACTTTCATAATCCACACCTTTGTTTGACTTAGCAAAGAGCACTGTTGCTTCTTTGACTGCGGCATTTTTACTGTGTGGCATGGCAATCCCGTCGCCCAAGCCTGTTGACGTTAAAGCTTCACGAGCCAAGATTCCTTCTTTGAATGTTTCAAAATCCGTTACATAACCGTGGTCAACTAAACTGTGAACCATTTCATCAATAGCAGCTGTTTTTTCAGTTGCTTGTAAATCAAGCAACATCACATCTTTTCTCAGTAAATCCTGAATTTTCATATTTTTTCTACCTCTACTTTTTCATATGTTTCGTTAATGAAATCAGCTGTCGCTAAGTCATCAGAGAAAGTCGTTGCCGTTCCGCAAGCTACTCCCCATTTGAAGGCTTCAACAGCATTTCCTGAACGGACAAATTCGCCAGTAAAGCCTGCAACCATTGAGTCACCAGCTCCGACAGAATTTTTTACGATTCCCTTGATTGGTTTTGCAAAATAAGCTCCGTCCTTTGTTACCAAAAGCGCACCGTCGCCTGCCATAGAAATAATGACATGTTGGGCTCCCTTGGCTAGAATTTCACGAGCATATTTCTCAATCTCATCCAGCTTTTCCAGCTTCACTCCGAAAATATCACCAAGTTCATGGTTATTCGGCTTAACCAATAATGGCTGAAATTCCAGTGAATCAATAAGTGTTTGTCCTTCGAAATCGCAAACGACCTGTGCGCCAGTTTGTCTCGTCAGGCTAATTAACTCTTTGTAGACGACATTTCCTAAATTTTTATTGCTTGACCCTGCAAAGACAACTGTATCTTTCTCTGACAGCCCTGAAAGAATATCTTTTAATGCTGCCAATTGCTCTGGTGAGACGGTCGGACCCGTTCCATTGATTTCTGTCTCAGCATCTGCTTTAATCTTGACGTTGATACGCGTATCCTCTGACACTTGGACAAATTTTGTCGCAATCGCTTCATTTTCCAAGGTATCAGTAATAAATTTTCCAGTAAAGCCACCAATAAAGCCAGTCGCTGTATTGTCAATTCCCAAACGTTTGAGCACACGACTGACGTTGATGCCTTTGCCACCGGCAAATTTATCATCGCTCTCCATACGATTCACGCTTCCAACATTGACCTTATCCAAACGGACAATATAGTCAATAGAAGGATTAAGCGTAACAGTATAAATCATACTTCAATAACCTCCGTTTTTTCTTTTATCTTTTCCAATTGCTCACTGGCACAAGCACTGGTAATAATACTTGCACGTTTGATAGGTGCGACTTTCACGAAAGAGGTCTGACCGATTTTTGAGGCGTCAGCTAAGATATAAGTCTGTTTGGCGTTTTCAAGAATCGCTCGCTTGACTGCTCCTTCTTCCATATCAGGCGTTGTATAGAAATTTTCATCAATCCCATTCATACCAATAAAAGCTTTATTGAAATTCAACTGACCAATTTGGTTCAAAGCAACACCACCGATACTAGCATCTGTTGAGCTTTTGACAACTCCTCCGATAATAACCGTTGGAATGTTTTTCTCAACTAACTTTGTAGCATGGTGAATGGAGTTGGTTACAACCGTCATATGTTTGCTTGAAAGCTCATTGATTAACAATTCATTTGTCGTTCCAGCATCAATAAAAATAACATCCTGTTCTTGTATCAATTCCGCCGCTTTTTGAGCAATTCGCAATTTATCTTGAACGTTTTTGATAGATTTTTCTTGATTGCTTTCTTCCTCTTGAAGGAAATGAATGCTTTCTGCTCCACCGTGAATCCGGCGCAGCTTTCTTTCATCTTCCAATTCATCTAAATCCCTACGCACTGTTGATTCAGACGTATTTAACAAACGAACTAAGCTATCCAGAGAAACAACTTGATGACGATTGATTTCTTCTAAAATCACCTGTTTGCGCTCTGATTTTAAGATAGACCTCACCCCTTCCTGCAATCGTTTACAGACTTATTATACACCATTCTATTTCAAAGTCAAGCATTTTCTTTCAAAAACTATCACTTTTTTAATAAAACAGCAAAATGCAATAAGAAAAGGCTGAAATTTTCGTTCAACCTTTCTTTTCATTTAGTTGTTATACAGTAGCTTGGATCGCTGCTTCAACAGCTGCTTTTTCTTTGTCAATCAAATCAATACGAGCGGAAATTTCTTTGATTCCCATGCTGATGTTACGGCTGATAGCCAAGTCAGACAATTGTGGTTCAAAGAAGGCTTTGTATTCTGCCAAGCGTTCACGCGTTTTAAAGATATTTGCTGGATAAATGACAAATTTGTCAAAGCTCATATCTCCGCCAAGAGCCGCCTTGATCCAATCCCAGTTTTCACGCGCCCAAGTCCAAATCGTTCCCTGAGTAAAATCATGTTGTAAGAAAGTCAGATACCAACTCATGGCCAAGTCTTGTGGCTTCACAACATCTTTATTTTTCCATTCTTTTAAAAGACGTGTCAATGTTGCTTCACTCTTCGTATAAGACAGAGCCGAAGCCAATTGACGTTGGAAGTTACCATCAACCGTTGCAATGTAGGTTGCTAGATAGTTATCAGTCAATTCTGCTGTCTCATGGTGTTTGATTTGGTTAATCAAAATTTGCAAACGAGTGGCTGCTGGAAGTTTTTCCAAGTTTTCTTGATATGCTTCAAAAATTTGGCTAGCTTTTTGGCTAGCTTTTTCATCATCAGCCGCAATCATATTCGCTACAACAATTTGACGAACCAATTCATCTTCGTCTGTTTCACCGTCTTTCGCTTCAAATCCAAGTCGGTCAAAGTTAGCTTGATTCAGCTTAACGAGTAATTTCTTGAAAGCAACCTCTGTTTCTGTTCCTTCATCCACAAAAGTCCGCAAGCTATTTAGTACAGCCTTTACAGCAGATACTACAAGATAAGACTTTTCATTGGTCAATTTTTCGATAACTGGGATTAAGTCTGCAAATGAAACAGAACCAGCTTCAGCCAACAGACGACGTTCTTGCACCACTTGTAGCTTACTTGTATTATCCAAGTTCGTAATAGTTGCCAAAATATTATCCAACAATTCACCTTGATAATCAGTGATGTAATGCGCAGTATTTTCTGTATTGAAGCGAAGCGCTCCTTCATTTTGTGCTGCTAGAGCTGCATAATTCGGAATTTCAAGCGTTTCGGTTTCTAAAGTATCTGGAATACCTGTCCAATTGCTATTTAACGGTACAACCCATAGACGGTCTTTTTCTTCTTTTTCTCCAATAAAGAATTGTTTTTGAGAAATTTTGAGAGTGTCATCTTCCACAACCGCTGTCAAAACAGGATAACCGGGTTGTTCTAACCACGAATCCATGAAGGCTGCCACATCACGCCCTGAAGCTGCACCGAGAGCATTCCACAAGTCGCGACCAATCGTATTACTGTATTGGTGTTTTGCAAAATAAGCATTCAAGCCTTTTGCAAAATCTTCATCTCCTAGCCAACGACGAAGCATGTGCATAAGACGACTTCCTTTAGCATAAACAATCGCTGGGTCAAATAACGTATTGATTTCGTCTGGATGTTTTACTTCCACATGGACAGATTGAACACCGTCAGTCGCATCCCGTTTTAGAGCCAGAGGGACACCACCTGTTTGGAAATCCTCAAAAATGTTCCATGTTGGCTCAATGGCATTCACACAGACATATTCCATCATATTGGCAAAACTTTCATTGAGCCAAAGGTCATCCCACCACTTCATTGTAACCAAGTTACCAAACCATTGGTGAGCCAATTCGTGAGCAATCACAAGAGCTACTTGCTGACGGCTTGTAACAGTTGAGTTTTCATCTACTAAAAGATAAACTTCACGATAAGTGACCAAGCCCCAATTTTCCATAGCTCCTGCAGAAAAGTCTGGCAAAGCTACATGCAGAGATTGAGGAATCGGATATTTTACCCCGTAGTATTCTTCATAAAAATCAATAGAGCGAACTGCAATATCTAAGGCAAATTCCAAATTTGAAGCAGGGTGAGCTTTGGTAGAGTACACGCCGACCAAGGTACCATTCTTCGTTTTTGCTGTAACGCCCTGCAAATCACCAGCCGCGAACGCCAAAAGATAAGACGACATGCGAGGAGTTGTTGCAAACTTCCAGATGCCAGTTGCTTTTCGATTTTCTACATCAACTTCTGGCATATTTGAAAGTGCGATTTCTCCTGCTTCTTGGTCAAATTTCAAAGAAAGATCAAACGTAGCTTTTGCTTCTGGCTCATCTACACTTGGAAAGGCTTCACGTGCAAAATGACTTTCAAATTGAGTAGAAAGAACTTCTTTTTTGACTCCATTGACAGTATAGTAAGACGGATAAATCCCTGTCATATTGTCTGTAATTTTACCCGTATAAGTCAGCGTTACTTCAACAACTCCTGCTTGACCAAGCTCAACGTAAACTGCTTCATTTTCATTATCTACAGAGAAAGGACGAGCTTCGCCAGCTACCTCAACGGATTGGATTGTCAAATCCTTTTGATGAAGAGAGATTTTTTCTCCCTTTGCTTCCCCGCTAATGCTAACCTTACCTGTGAATGTTTTTTGCTCCCGATTCAAATCTAAAAAAATATCATAATGTTCTGGAACAAATGTTTCAATAAAATGTGCAACTGCTTGCATGTATGTCTCCTTAATAATATAATCTGTAACTATTGTAACATAATTCACGTGTCCTAACACAATTTCTCTATCGTTTTCCTCATTTTGTGATAAAATAGAAATACGTTACTATTTTAAGGAGAAATCATGTCTGAAATTTTTGATATTACGATTGTTGGTGGGGGACCTGTGGGTCTTTTTGCTGCTTTTTATGCTCATATGCGTCAAGCAAAAGTAAATTTGATTGATTCGCTGCCTCAGCTCGGTGGACAGCCAGCCATTCTCTATCCTGAAAAGAAAATTCTGGATGTTCCTGGTTTTATCAATCTAACAGGTGAAGAATTGATTGAGCGTTTGATTGATCAAGTAAAAACATTTGAAACAAGCATACATCTCAATGAGACTGTATTAGATATCGAAAAAAATGATGAATTATTTACCTTAACAACTAGCAAAGGGGAACACATCTCAAAAGCCATTTTTATTGCTATGGGAGGTGGTGCTTTTAAACCACGTCCGCTGGAGCTAGAAAATGTAGACCAATTTGAAAACATTCACTATCACGTGTCAAATATCAATCAATACGCTGGGCAAAATATTGTCGTTCTAGGCGGTGGTGACTCTGCTGTTGATTGGGCATTGGCTTTTGATAAGATTGCACCGACCAGCATCATTCACCGCAGGGATAATTTCCGTGCTTTAGAACACAGTGTCAATGAGCTAAAAGCTTCTACTGTCACGATTAAAACACCATTTGTCCCAAGTCAACTTATAGGCGATGGAAACAAACTCACTCATCTTGAGATTACTAAAGTGAAAAGCAATGAAACAGAGCTCTTGCCGCTTGATCAGCTTTTTGTCAATTATGGCTTCAAATCATCTGTTGGAAACTTAAAAAAATGGGGACTAGAACTCAATCGCCACAAGATTATCGTCAATAGCAAACAAGAAACTTCTGTCGCAGGTATCTATGCTGCTGGAGATTGCTGTAGTTACGACGGAAAGATTGATTTGATAGCCACAGGACTAGGCGAAGCTCCTACAGCTATCAACAATGCTATGAACTATATCTATCCCGACCAAAAAATACAGCCAAAACATTCGACCAGTCTTTAAAAGGCAAAAAGAAGCTGGGACAAAAGTCCGACCTCAAATATAAAAAGCGAACAAAGCTAGTTTTCTGGTAATCAGAATTCTGCTTTGTTCGCTTTTCGCATTTAATTATAGATTTGAAGGGCTTAATAATTAAGATTTTTAAAAATTGAAATCTTTTTGTCCCAAACTCTTTTATATGTGCTTATTTCACGCTATCCATTTTTTCTCGGCAAGCCTTTTCGATGAGATCGAGTTTTTCAACACTTTCCTTTTCGTCTTTACCAATTGAATAGATGTATAGTTTGATTTTAGGTTCTGTACCTGACGGTCTGAGTGCATACCATGAACCATCTTTAAAGTAATATTTCAAGCAGTTTTGTTTTGGAAAATCAAGATAGCCATCTTTAAAGTCAATCACTTTTTCAAGTTCCATTGCTCCAACTGTTGTCAACGGATGTTCTCTAAATTCTTCCATCATGCGACCAATTCGCTCTTGACCTTCTACACCTTCTAGCTCAAGCGAAACCTGTCTTTCATTATAAAATCCAAATTCTGCATAGATATCATTTAAAACATCTAACAAAGTCTTACCTTGTTTTTTAAAGTAAGCAGCCATTTCTACAATCATCATAGAAGCACTGACAGCATCTTTGTCTCTGACAAAAGTTCCATAGCAGAAGCCAATACTTTCTTCATAACCGAACACATAAGTTTTTTCTTTGGTGCGTTCATATTCATTGGCTTTTCCACAGATATTTTTAAATCCAGTTAAAGTCTCAACTGTTTCAATGCCATATTTCTTTGCAATTGCTCTAGATAAATCACCTGTAACGATAGATTTCACCATGACAGGATTTTCAGGTAAATTGTTGAGGGCATAACGTTGAGAGAAGATGTAATAAGCAAGCAAAGCACCGATCTTATTTCCATTTAAAAAGATATAATCGCCATTCGCATCTCTTACTTCCAGAGCAACACGGTCACAATCTGGATCATTGGCAATCAAAATGTCACAATTATTTTCTTTTCCAAGCTTTTCAGAGTAAGCAAATGCTTTTGGAAATTCTGGATTTGGATAACCAACTGTTGTAAAATCTGGATCAGGAAATTCTTGTTCTTTTACGACGAAAATATTTTCAAATCCTCTTCTCTTCAGAATTTCTCTGACAGGAATATTTCCTGTACCATTCAAAGGCGTATAGCCAACTTTGATAGATTTATCAACATCTTCATTGATCGTTAAATTGAGAACTTCTTGGTAGTAATCTTCTTCAACAGATGCATCAATATAATTTGCAAGACCGCTTTCCAAGGCTTCTTCAAAAGGAATGGACTTGATGTCTTCAAAATTCACAATTTCATCCATATGACCTGCAATTTGTCCTGCAATGTCATCTAAAATCTGTGAACCTTCTTCCCAATACGCTTTATAGCCATTGTATTCTTGTGGATTATGACTAGCCGTTACCATGACTCCTGCTTTACAGTGCAATTTTCTAATTGCATACGAGCACATTGGTGTAGGATGAATGCCATTGTAAATATAGGTTTTAATTCCATGAGCCGCCATGATAGAGCAAGTCAATTCAGCAAATTCTTTTGATTTATATCTGACATCATAACTGATTGCAACACCTCTTTTAATCGCTTCTTCACCATGGTCTTTCAAGGTTTCAGCTAATGCTTGGGCTGCTTTTCCTACCATGTATTTATTCATGCGGTTGGTACCAGCACCCAATTTCCCACGAAGACCAGCTGTCCCAAACTCAAGACCCTTGTAGAATCGATCTTCGATTTCAGCTTCATCATCCTGAATAGACAGCAAATCAGCTTTTGTTTCTTCATCGAAGAAATCATTGTTTAGCCATTGTTCATAAACTTCTTTGTAGTTCATATAACGACTCCTTTTAATATATTATTTCTCAATAATTCCATTCTATACTACCTTTTCGTTTTTATCAATCCTTTTTCCGATTTTTCTTTAAAACGCTTGCAGTTCTTTGTTTAAAACAGTTATTTATATGTAAACTTCGCAGATTTTATCTCTCAGTGGGTGATTGTTGATTAGGTAGATTTTAATCAATAAATTGAATATCATTCTCATCTAATACAAGAATATCCTGATAAGCAACATCTAGCTTAGATAATAGATCAACAGACTTAACGTAATGCGCATGTAAAAACAAGACTGCAGGATGAACTTTCTCGAATTCATAGTCTGGTTCCTGCTAAAGCTTGATATCATAGTAGCAATATTACAGGAGACATATTAGAAACTACTTAACTTGTACTAATTTGTCTTGATAATTTTCTTCAATAGCTTTTGCAATAAAATCTTTTTTTATTTTTG